>JALVSJ010000390.1 GCA_027024445.1 Desulfobacterales bacterium | reverse complement strand
GAAGGAATAAAGTTTATCGATCTGGGCATGTACCATGATCTGGACATCTTCGGCCAGAGGCCCCCTGAAGGGGATGAAAGGAAGCGGGAAGGGGGTGTTGTGGTAAATATATACAAGACCTCCAAGTCTGATCCTGACAATATTTACATAGCCATTTCCCCGGGGATTACGGACAGCGCACTCATTCACGAAGTAGCTCATGTATTGGACTATCTCGGGGGCTCGGGAATAATGCCTGGAATCTTGAAACCCTTAAGTTTTGAACTGGCCATACCTATAGAACACATAGAGCATCCCATGGAATATGGCTATTGGCTTGAATACCTCCGCGAGAAGTTTGACGTGCAACTGGATGCCGATGACACCATAATATCCTACCTCTATCAACACAAGATGCTAATTCCTGGAGAGATTATTCAAAAGCATGACACTCAACTGATCAAGAAAAAGTCTGAAGCAATACTGGCTTTTCTTTCAGAGAGAAGTACGGAAATAGACACCCTGATATGCGAGCTTCCAGGATACATAGGGTCCAGGGTAGGCAAGGATCACTGAGGTAGTGTTTCTGCTACCTGTGAATAGTGCCAGCCATCATGCACCAAAGGGCACACTTTTATCAATTCGGGGCGTTAACGTCTTTTCTCCAAAAAGTGCAAATCTAAGCCAGTCAAAGGCAAAATTCATCAGGGCCTCGTCATCTCTTGCCAGCTTGAGTCTTATGTCTCCTTCAACGTAGAACTTTTCAAAAAAGGGGCTGTGGAACAAGAATTGACGGAACCGATCCAGGTTGTAAGACGCCATGAAAAACATTTTCAACTTTTGCGGGAGGGTGTTTTCAGGACCCAGAGGTTTGTTGGAGGTTACTATTCTGGTCCACGGATCGTTCATCTTGTTATAAAGATACATTCCTTCGTGATTCAACCATTCATCTATGGTCCAGAGCCTATCCTCCCTGAATCCCTGACAGTGATCCTCTGTGACGATGAAAAATTTTTCTCTGGCTCTATCTCCTCCGGTGGGGAATGCGGAGGCTCTACCAATGGGATAAAGCCTGCACGCACCAGGCCTATCCTCATAGATACTGCACCCTTTGGAAGTGAGGAAGGGACAATAACCGTCCTGGGAATTCATCTTCAGCAGAACCATGGGAAATACAATGCCTGGCTCAAATACTGATTCTGCGTATTGATCAAGAAATCGCTCCGAATCAAGGCCTAAACGCCTCTTGATTCGGAGGATATCATAAGGGGTTAGCAGGAGCCTGAGCTTTGCGCAGCACTGGGTAAAACAACTGACTCCGGGGTGGCAGGCGAACTTGAAGGTGCCACCCTCCAAAGGTTTGAATGTAGTGGTCTGAGAAGTATTTTTCATATATGTCCTGCGGAATTCCTGGCGATGAGTTTTCCTAAGGTTCTTCTGTAGCTACTATCTTTGCAGCTTCTTGTTTTACTGATAGGGTCTTTTGCCCAAATAATCCGAATTTTATCCAATCAAAAGCAAATTTCATCAATTCTACGTCACTACGCTTAATTTTTTCAATAGTGGCAGGCTCCACGTGAAAGCGCTCAAGGAACGTGCTCTGAAACACAAAGTCGCGGAATCGATCAAGGTTATACAGTGCCATGAAGGTCATCTTATAAATCTGTGGATTATCAATATCAGGCTCTCCCGCTTTCAACGGTCCTGTTACCTGAGAGAACAGGATGTTCATTTGGTCGTAAATGGGGACTCCCTGATCCACGAGCCATTCTCCTATCTGCCATGTCTCATTTTCCTTCAACCCCAGGCACCGGGACTCATCCGCTATAATCCGAAAAGTGCCATCGTCATTCATATCTAAGGGAAACATCCTGCATGCCCATGGACGGTCGTCGTAAACCGTACACCCTTTCTCAGTGACAAAAGGGCATTTCTTATCCTCCTCATTCATCTTTAACACCACCAGGGGGATTAGTTTATTGTCTTTGGTTAAGGTGATAGTGAATTTGTCAAGAAACTCCCCTGACTTCATTCCGACTGCCCTTTTCAGCCTCACCACGTCGTAAGGGGTGAGCGCTATGGTCACATCCTGGCAGCATTGCGTGAAACACGTGACGCCTGGTCTACATTGAAAGGTGAATTGATGCTCGGCATCCAGCCTGGTAGCGTTTTCTTTACTATTGTTATTTTTCATAACAGACCCTTTCTTTCTTGTTTTAGTTTCCTAAGGAAGCACCATCTCCCCCGATTTCCCAAAGTCCTTGACATATTCACCTGATCCGGTTAGAGGGAGGCAACCATTAAGCCCAACGAGGAGGGATTCAGCATAATGAAAGAGCAAACATTAGCAATCATTAAACCAGATGGCGTAGCAAGGAAGCTGATCGGTGCTGTCATAAGCAAGATGGAGACCCAGGGGCTCACCATCAAGGCTATGAAACTCATCAGGATGACAAAGGAGCAGGCTAAGGGTTTCTATAAAGTGCATGAAGGTAAGCCCTTTTTTGAAAGCCTCACGGATTTTATGTCATCGGGACCCTGTGTTGTAATGGTACTGGAAGGCGAAGATGCCATTTCCAGGTACCGCAAGCTCATGGGTGCCACTGACTACAGAAAAGCTGAACCAGGGACAATCCGGCGCGAATACGCCACGGACATTGAGAAAAACGTGGTACACGGCTCGGATTCTCCTGAAAGTGCAGCCTTTGAGATCGGGTACTTTTTTAATGCATTGGAGATTGTGACTTATTAGATCGAATGAGCAAAGAAAAGGGGGCTAAATAATACATGCAGCCCCCTTTGTAGATATCTCCGATTCTACTTTTCTTCCTCTTTCTTTTCCTCACCTGGTTCTTCTTTCTGGTCCCCCTTCTTTTCCTCTTTCAACTCCTTTATCTCTTCCTTCAGGCTCTCAACTTCTTGCTTTAGATCTGTTGAGGATTCTTCGAAGCTTTCAGCTGCCTTTTTGTCCTTGATTTCTTCGTACCCGAGATAGGCAGCCAGGGCACCACCCAATATAAACATTGCCGGTAGCGTGCCCTTAAGGATTTCCAAAAAATCTCCCCACCATATTACGATACCAATGATACCTAAGATGACTGCAGCAACTCCTCCTGCTAATGCGGCCATGTCTTAACCTCCTTCTCCCGCTATGGATTTGCCATTGAGTATATACCTATTAACATAATTGCCTGGGACATTCAAGCACTTTCGGGCTTGATACAAGCACGGCAGTGCAGGAATGTCAACTGAATTTGACAAGCGCCTCCGAGTGTCCGTAAGGATCCCATTGTTCCTCCCTCGCGCTAGGAAACAAGCTTAGGGAATGCCTTTGGCTTTTTTGGGCCACAAGTAGAGAAGGAATTTTAGGGGATTGCATTTTTTTAATTGTTGAGTAAAATATTAGGTACATCAGAACGGGGTGCTCACAAAAGGAAGAAAATAGGAGAAAGTAGCAGAACTTTAATAAATTGGCTTTCCTTTTTAAGAATAAAAGGGTAAAATAGCAAATTTTAGGTGTTGAAAAAATCTCGCTTTGCGAATATTCTTAAAATTTACATTCTTTCCTGCCACGGCGGCAGGGGGGTTACGACACTGCCAGCGTAGCTCAGATGGTAGAGCAACTGACTTGTAATCAGTGGGTCGGGGGTTCGATTCCCTTCGCTGGCTCCATTGTGTCTGAACTCATTTTGGGCTACCTTGCCCTCAGAGGGTGTGGAGAGGTTCCCGAGTGGTCAAAGGGAGCAGACTGTAAATCTGCCGGCTCAGCCTTCGGAGGTTCGAATCCTCCCCTCTCCACCATATAATTGTCAGTTTCGGTAAATTCGAAAAGGGGCTGGATCATAGAGCACCTGCCGAAAAAAATCCAGCGAGAGACTGGGTGATACATTG
>JALVSJ010000389.1 GCA_027024445.1 Desulfobacterales bacterium | reverse complement strand
CGTAAGTGGATAGGGATTCCACATATCTCCTCTGGCCTTCCGCGAAAATTATGTCAAAGGCCAGCGTGGATTTGCCTGAGCCCGAGACCCCGGTGATGACAACAAGCCTGTTCCTGGGAATCTCCAGAGACAGGTTCTTCAGGTTATGGTGCCTGGCACCAACTATTCGGATTCCCGCAGGTGCCTTATCTTGAGTGCTGCTTCGTGTTGGGCGGTGGGCCTGGTCTTTTCCGGCCAGGTAATTGTTCAGACATATGCCAGTAATAGATCCGCGCGCCTGGCGCAGATCCGCGACCTTGCCCTGAAAGACTATCTGGCCCCCGTTCTTGCCTCCTTCAGGACCCAAGTCTATTATCCAGTCCGCCCTGACAATCACATCCATGCAGTGCTCAACAATGACCACGGTATTTCCCTTGTCCACCAACCACTCGAGCGCTGTCATTAGTGTGGCCACATCCTTCAGGTGCAGCCCTACTGTGGGCTCATCGATCAGGAGTAAGCAGTTAGTCCTGGGTGAGGTGAAAAGCATGTGAGCAAGCTTCAATCTCTGTGCTTCGCCCCCTGACAGCGTATGGATAGGCTGGCCGAGGCGCAGGTACCCTAGGCCGATCTTTACGGGGCCTTGGAGCATTTCGCTCAAGCGGCGGTGATGGGAGAAGAATTCCACTGCTTCTTCAAAGGTCATCTCTAAGATCTGCGAGACATTCTTATCTCTGTACTTGATCTGCAGAATCTCGGGCCGGAATCTCTGACCTTTGCAGACAGGGCAGGGGAGGTAGATGTCAGATAGAAACTGCATTTCGACCCTCTCAAAACCCTGGCCATTGCACTCCTCGCATCTGCCTCCAGGTACATTAAAGGAAAAGGCCGAAGGGCTCACGCCTCTGTGTCTTGCCTCTTCGCTTGATGCCAGCAACTTGCGAATCGGGTCATAGAGCTTGAGATATGTGGCCGGGTTGGCCCGCGGGGTCCTGCCTATGGGGCTCTGGTCCACAAGGATTACCTCATCAATGTCTTCAAGCCTCTCTATGGAATCGCACCTGCCCGGTCTCTCAGTAGAGATACCTTTTTGCCTCAAGGCCCCCCTGTACAGCACCAATTCCAGAAGTGTGGACTTACCTGAGCCTGAAACCCCTGTAATCACTGTGAGCCGGTACTTTGGAATTGAGACATCAATACCCTTAAGATTGTTCTCCTTAGCCCCCTTTATGCGAATAAAAGATGAGGGATCAGGGCCAGGGAGTTTCTTGTGTGATAATTGAGCGGGCCTTCCGGAGATATATGCAGCAGTGGGGGTATCCTTGTCCTTGAGGCGTGCTGGCCTGCCCAGATAAATCAGTGTGCCACCCTTTTCGCCCGCCCCGGGGCCAAGTTCCGCAACAAGATCTGCCGCCTTGATTATTACAGGATCGTGTTCAACCACGCATACGGTGTTGTTCTGGGCAGAAAGTCTGTGCATGGTATCCACAACCCTTGCAGCGTCACGGGCGTGCAGCCCTTTTGTTGGTTCATCCAGGATATAGAGGGTCTCAACGAGGTTGGAGGCAAGGGCGCGGGTCAGCATGGCTCTGGCCACTTCTCCGCCAGATAGCGTTCTTGATTGGCGATCCAGTGTGAGATAGTCGAGCCCAACTGCGCATAGATAGGTAAGCCTGCGGTGGATCTCCTGGAACAGGAGCTTGCTTGCAGTGTCGAGTCTTTCCTCCCCCAGATCTTCCATATAGCGCCGTGTCTCCCCTATGGGCATGCAGTAGACCTGGGCAATGTTGAGTCCGTCCAACCTGTATAGTAATGCCTCAGAAGTGAACCGCGCTCCTTTGCAAACAGGGCACGTCAGGTATGCCCTGTACCTTGATAGGAATATTCGAACATGGGCTTTATAGCGCTTGGTCTCCAGCCATCGGAAGAATCCCTTTACACCGTACCACTGCCCGCTTCCAGAGAGGATGGCTTGCCTTGCTTCTCGGGGCAACTGTGCCCAGGGTCGATCCGTGGGTATACCTTGCGCCCTGCAAAAGGCAAGCATATCTTCCTTTTCTTCCCAGGCAGCAGGTGCTTCAAAGACCTTTACTGCTCCCTCATCAATACTCAACCTCGGGTTGGGCACCACCAGGTCCCAATCAACGTCTATGATCCTGCCAAACCCATGACACTCTGGGCATGCACCCACCGGGCTATTAAATGAAAAAAGATTTGGGCTCTTGGGCAGCAACTGTCTGTTGCAATAGGGGCAGGCGAGGTCAGCCGAATAGAGCAGGGTTTCGCCACCTCTCACGTGTACTACTGCCCGTCCGCGGCCCAGGGCAAAGGCCCTGTCCATGGAGTCAAGGAGCCTCAGCCTATTGGCCTGGGAGAGGGCCAGCCTGTCTATCACGACTTCCACCTCATCCCTTTCGGCCAATTCCTGGATATCTCTTACCGTCCCATCTATGAACACCCTATAGTAACCGGCTTGAATGAGGCCTTTTCTCAGGAGCTGGAAATCTTCTCTCACTCTGACGGGTGCAGTTATAATTGCTTTGGCATCCTTTCGTGTGGCCAATAACTCTGCGGCCACCTGCTCAGAGGTGGCCGGGATAATGGGTCTCCCGCAGTCCGGACAAAAGGGCGTGGCTTCACGGTAGAAGAGCATCTTGAGAAAATGATTGACTTCTGTAAGCGTGCCCACCGTGGAGCGGGAGTTCTTGATAGGATTTGTCTGCTCTATGGCTATTGCAGGGGGAATGTTTTCTATTCGTCTGACCCTGGGCCGCGGCATGCGTTCCAGGAATTGCCTTGCATACGCGGAGAAGGTCTCCATGTATCTTCGTTGCCCTTCGGCATAAAGGGTCTCAAGGGCAAGGCTGGACTTACCTGATCCTGAAAGGCCCGTAATGGCAATCACCTTGTGGAAAGGCAGAGCGAGGTCAAATCCCTTGAGATTGTTCTGCCTCAGCTCGTAAAGATTTATGGTTCTTGGGCGCATGGGTTTGAGGCTAAAACTCCCTATTGAGATTGATAAACCTATTGTGATTGAATTGGCGGCGAGGTTCAAGGGCTTTCAAAGAAACCCTTTACGAGATAAGATAGCTCTTAGAAACTTTTCTTGACAATGGTTTGACCTTTAGCTATTCTTGCGCGGTTGGATCAACCAAGTCATCTGATAAGCCTTTTTGTCTCATAAGGAAAAATCATGTTAGAGGTAAAAGAGGTTAGCAAAAGTTTTGGCGGCCTTATGGCCGTCTTCGAGTGTTCCCTCGAGGTAAAGGAGGGCACAATCACCGGGTTGATTGGGCCAAATGGTGCAGGCAAGACCACGCTTTTCAATCTCATCACAGGGCACCTGAAACCAGATGATGGTCAGGTCCTTTTCCGGGGCGAAGATATAACCGCACTGCCTCCCCACAAGATTTTCAAGAAAAAGATTTACCGTACTTTCCAAATAACCCGCGAATTCCCACAAATGACGGTACTGGAAAACTTGATGGTAATGCCGGATGGACAGGTGGGAGAGAAGGTGTGGAACACCTGGATCAAGCCCGGTGTTGTCGCACAACAGGAGAAAGAGATCCGCGAAAAGGCACTTGAAGTGCTGGAGTTTGTGGAACTTGCCAGGCTGAAGGATGAGTACGCTGGGTCTCTTTCTGGCGGGCAGAAGAAACTCCTTGAGCTGGCAAGAAGCATGATGGCCGACCCTGAGATGGTACTCCTGGACGAACCTGCTGCAGGAGTTAATCGGACCTTACTGGCGAAGTTGATGGATAACATCCGCAAGCTCTGTGAGGAAAAGGGAATTACCTTCTTTATAGTTGAGCATGACATGGATCTGGTCATGAACCTGTGCAATCCTGTTATTGTTATGAGCGAAGGGAGGAAACTTACCGAAGGAACCCCGGAAGAAGTGAAGAGCGATGAAAGGGTTCTGGAGGCATATCTAGGTGGGCAATACCGATGACCATCTTAAAGGCGACAGACGTCACAGCAGGCTACGGGGAGATGGACATCCTTCATGATGTCCATATTAAGGTTGAAGAGGGCCAGATTGTCTCTGTGATAGGACCCAATGGAGCGGGCAAATCCACTTTGTTAAAGACCATCTTCGGCCTGCTCAAGCCTCGGGGAGGTACTATCCTTTTTAAGGACGAGGACATAACCGGACTTCAACCCGACAAGGTGGCAAGGAAAGGTATAAGTTACGTTCCTCAGGTTGAGAACGTCTTTCCCTCCTTAACCATACAAGAAAACTTTGAGATGGGCGCGTTTATACGAAACGACGACTATAGCGGGAAGATAGCAGAAATATACGATTTATTCCCGGCCCTGAAAGGAAGGGAAAAACACAAAGCGGGCACCCTTTCAGGAGGGCAGAGGCAGATGGTGGCGATGGGTCGGGCACTGATGCTGGAGCCAGAGCTATTGCTTCTGGATGAGCCTTCCGCAGGACTTGCCCCGGTGATTGTTTCAGATATCTTTCAGAAGATCATCGAGATAAACCAGACCGGGGTGTCCATGATAATTGTGGAGCAAAACGCCAGGGAGGCACTCAAGATGGCCCATCACGGCTATGTGCTGGCCATGGGTCGTAACGTCCTGGATGATACGGGACAGGCACTGCTTGAGAACGAAGAGGTGGGTCGCCTCTATCTTGGAGGGTAGTTGTGTTAGAGTTATTTGTATATGGTCTGGTACTTGGAGGAATTATCGCCCTTGGGGCGGTGGGGCTCACCCTGGTCTATGGAATCGTA
Source organism: Desulfobacterales bacterium (assembly GCA_027024445.1). Lineage (GTDB taxonomy): Bacteria > Desulfobacterota > DSM-4660 > Desulfatiglandales > Desulfatiglandaceae > B111-G9. The sequence continues at coordinate 6,732 of JALVSJ010000389.1, read as the reverse complement.
AGGCTGGCAAATTTTGCTCACGGCGATCTCATGACCGCCGGGGCCTATGTAGCCCTCTTTATCGTAACGGATTTGCTTGCGTGGATCGGTGTGCCGGATACTATTTTCTCACCTCTATCATTCGGCCTGCGTATGGTCATTGCCTTCCCCGTATCCATGTTCCTGGTTGGAGTTGTCGCCATCATTGTTGATCGTATCCTGTACAGAAAGCTGAGAGAAAAGAAGAGTAATGCTGTCATTATGGCCATGTCTTCCTTGGGCGCTGCCTTTATTTTGAGAATGATCATCCTCATCCTGTGGGGAGCAGACTCGTTGTTTTACCGACCCGGGGTGCTCAGGCCGGCAATTGATCTGCCGTTCAACGTCAAGATTCGGCCCGATCAAATATTTATCCTGTGCGCTGTGTTAGTACTTATTACAACTTTACACCTGTTCCTTAAGAATTCGAAGATGGGTAAGGCCATGAGGGCCACAGCAGACAACACGGACCTGGCCCTTGTCTCAGGCATTAATACGGAAAGGATAATCATCTGGACCTGGGGCATAGGGGGAGCCCTTGCCGCGGCAGGGGGCATACTTTACGGCATTGATGTCCAGCTTCATCCCTACATGGGCTGGAACTTTTTGATCCCCATATTCGCCGCTACCATACTGGGCACCATAGGAAACATGTACGGGGCGCTGGTTGGCGGCTTTGTCATAGGGGTTGCCCAGCAGATGTCCACTGCGTTTTTGATGCCAACCTATAAACCGGCCGTTGCCTTTGTCATAATGATTCTGATCCTGCTCGTCAGGCCTAAAGGAATCTTTGGAGGGAGCAGTTAGGATGGAATTAAGTGGAGTCATCGCATACCTGGTTTCCCTGGCAATCATGGCAGGGATTTACGCCGTTTTTTCTTTGGGCCTCAATATTCAGTGGGGCTACACGGGCCTTTTCAACATAGGTATTGCAGGCTTTTTTTGCATAGGGGCCTACACATCAGCTCTGGTGACAACTCCTAAGCCCACGGGGGTCTATGCGAATTATGTACACCAGTTATTTGGGCTAAATATGCCATTTGTTGTGGGTATGTTGGCAGCAGCCTTGATGTGCGGGATTGTTGCATACCTCATAGGTATTCCCACCCTGCGACTTGGCGAAGACTACCTTGCAATCGCTACCCTGGGTATAGCAGAAACCTTCAGGCTGGTGTTCAACAATGAGCCGTGGCTGGCAAATGGCCCGCGAGGGCTCATGGGACTACCTCAGCCGCTGCAGAATATTATTGATCCTGCCAACTACAATTATGTGTATCTGGTTATCGTGGTATTGATCATGGCAGGAGTTTACATATTGATAGAAACCGGCATCCGCTCCCCATGGGGAAGGGTCCTGAGGGCAATCAGGGAGGATGAAATCTCAGCGGCCATGAGCGGAAAGGATATCTTCCATTTTAAGATGCAGTCTTTGGTGTTCGGCTCCATGGTCATGGGATTGGCTGGCGCCCTTTACGCCCACTACACAAAGGCCATCTCGCCCAATGTGTTTACGCCTTTGTATGGGACATTCGTTATCTGGGTCATGTTGATGGCCGGGGGCAGTGGCAATAACAAGGGAGCCATACTGGGGGCCTACGTGATCTGGGGTATCTGGATAGGTACAAAGTTTGCCACTGATCTGCTCCCCTATACTTTAAAGGCAAGGGCGCCCTACATACGGTTTTTGCTGATCGGAGTGCTTCTGGAAATTATCCTCCTTTACAGACCACAAGGCCTCCTGGGAGAGGAAAAGCGGATCTCCAAGTGGGTTGAAGACTGACCTCCTGCCATTGTAAAGACTTATTATAACGGACTTGTGATCAGGCCGAGGAAGGCAAGGAAACTGGCATACCAATGGAGCTGGGCCTAAGGCATTAGGCACAAGGAGAAACCTTTCCGTGAAATGTGTTGAGGCCTTCGCTGTGCCCTTTATGTCCCGTTAAGATTTCTCCTCTCCGCCTGCCTGACATAAGCAACCTGCCCGAACGCTGTGCGTTCGGGTAATTCATGAAGGAAACAGAGCCGTATCGTCATTTCGAGCCTGCCTGCTGTGCAGGCAGGCGTAGCGAGAAATCTTGTAACTGTGGTAAAAAGATTTCTCGTCCCGGCCTGACCGACAGCGGGCAGGGAAATGACACGGGGCCAATGCCTATGATTTCAATTTAAGGCTGGGTTGGGGTGGAGACCAAGTTGGAATATAAAAAAGAAGGGCCTTTTGATAGGCCCTTCTTTTTTTCATCATGCGGAAATGGGTCTTGTCTAGAAGACGTGTTCCACCCTGACCGTCACGATTTTCCCGTTGTGATATTTCCAGATTTCCACGGGAGTTACCACGTCACCATTCTTGTCGAAATCAACTGATCCGGCTGCGCCTTCATAATTGATATCTTTCCCTGCCTTTAACAGCTCAAAGGCCTTTTTGAACTCCCCGGGTTTGACGATCTCTCCGGGGGGATTGGCCACAAAACGCAGGTTGTCTCTGATATTGGCTGGGGTCAGGGCCTTACCCTGCAGCTTGGTCTTGTAAGCAGCCAGCCCTATGACAGCCATGGCATCATAGGCATTGGTAATGAAGGGCAGAGGAGGAAGTTTGCCGAATTCCATCCTGTAATCAGAGGAAAAGATCAGATAGGGTTCTCCGCCAGCCGTTCCAGGGGCAGTTCCAAACTGGCCTTCAACGTTTTTCGCACCAACTGCCTTCACAATATCCATGGACTTGGTTCCATCGCAGAAGAAGAAATGCCTGTAGTGGAAGAACTCGATAGCTTCCTTAAGGTAGACCTTAGCATGTTCCGGATAGCTATAGGCACAAAGTCTGTCCGGATGCCCAGCCAGGGCCTTTTTAAGTTCTGCGGTATAGGATTCTGAAGCTTTCTCATCGTGAGGCACCATGGCGATGACTTTACCGTGTCTTTTCTCAAATGCCTTCTTGAAGTTTTCTGCTAAACCCTGACCATAAGGATTATTTACGTAAAGAATGGCCGCGGTCTTGTTATAAGTGGCTGCGAATTTACCGGCTACCACTCCCTGCAATGCGTCAGAAGGACAGGTCCTGAACAGGAAGTCCCTACCCTTATCTGCGGGTAGAACAGTGATTAACGGCGAAGTGGAAGCGGGTGAGATCATAATGACGCCTTTAGGGCAGGTGACTGACTCGGCAACGGGAACAGTCACACCGCTTGCCAGGGCACCGATAATTGCTACTACCTTATCCACTTCCACCAGTTTTTTGGCAGCATTGGTGGCGGGAATGGCCGAAGTTTCACTATCCTCATGCACCAGTTTGATGTTAAAACCAGCAGCGGCCATTTGCTTGGCAGCCAGGACCACGCCGTTTTGGATGTTTGGTCCAAACTCTTTTAAAGGGCCTGTATGCGCTAAAAGAGTTCCTACCTTTATCTCCTGGGCAACGGCACCGGAGACAAAGGCCCCGCAAAAGAGCAACACTGTCACAATAACGGCTAACTTCTTCATAACTACCTCCTTTCTAGAATAGTTGTACCGCCCTAATCTCCCAACAACGGCCAGATATAGTGTCAAATTCTGAGGATGTCAAGGCTCGATTTTCACTTTATAATAAGAGTGTTATTATGGTATGGAAAAAAATGAGCTAACAAAAGAGTGGAGATTCTGAACAGTCTTCAGGCTTCTTATCTTTTAGGTTGACACTGGGGGAGATTTCGTTAAATTATAGTGTAATAGTATAGATTTTGTTGTGTTCGGGACGTTCATCGAAACGGTGCAGCACAAGAAGAACAAACAGGAAAGAGGAAAAGGTATGAAGCTTTCTACAAGAAGCAGATATGGCACAAGGTTGATGATTCAATTGGCCAAAAATTATGGGAAAGGCCCTTTACAAATCGGAGATATCTCCGAACGAGAGGGGATCTCGGTGAAGTACCTGGAGCAGTTAATCATTCCGCTGAAAAAGGCAAAGTTGATAGAGAGCGTAAGAGGCCCGAAGGGAGGCCATAGTCTCACCAAGTCTCCTAGAAATATTACTATTGGTGAGATTGTAAGGGCAGTCGAGGGGCATACAGAGCTTGCCGATTGTATCACGAAGCCACAATTGTGCGATAGATCTGATTCCTGTCCTACGAGAAACGTCTGGGAATCCGCAACTAAGGCGATGTATAAGGAGCTGGACAAGACTACTCTTTGGCATATGATTAGGGACTCTTCCAAGAATGATGAAACAGACGGCACTTCGACCAAAAAACATTTGAATTAGGGTTCACGCCCTTTGCTCGACCTGGCCTCATGACTCTCAAACCTACACGATGTTCTCAACCCTCTATTCACCCCTGTTACCTTCGTTGATGAAAGCAAGCGTATCGTTTTGAGGTGGAAAAACTAATCTCCATTTTGTATGAACAAGGTGTGGGACCACTGTTTTCTGTCAGCGCAACCGAATCTCTCTTTAACATGATCGGTATTCGAGGACATATGAGAGGGAGGGAAAACAAGACCAGAGGTCTGATAATATGAAAAATAAAGAAGACTTGAAGTGGCTTAAGACCCATTGTGGCCGTATGGATCACGGTGGATGCGGGCTATTGGTAGGCGTAAAAGACGGAAAGATCGCAAGAATAAAAGGGGACCGGCAGGGCTTCCTGAATGAGGGATATGTTTGTATTAAGGGGCTTAACTCGGCCATTAAACTGGATAGCCCACTGAGACTGAAACACCCCCTCAAACGGACAGGAGCAAGGGGACAGGGGAGATGGCAAGAGATATCCTGGCAAGAAGCATTGGGGCTTATCGCAGACAATCTTTGCCGGATAAGAGATAGCCATGGGGCAAGGGCTGTAGCCTTTTGTCAGGGAATGCCAAAGGGGCTGGAGCACTTCGTGCTTATTCGGCTGGCCAATATTTTTGGCTCCCCAAATGTGGTGGCCTCTCAGGACGTATGCCATGCGCCAAGGGAGATCAGTGGTGTCCACACCTGCGGTTTTTATCCTGTGGCAGACTTTCACCACAGGAGTGAGCTGGTGGTGCTCTGGGGCAGCAATATCACTGAGACCAATGAGGAAGGAGAGATATGCAGTCTGCTGCTGAGGCAACTGAGGCAGGGCACGAAGCTCGTCGTGGTGGACCCTAGAAAAACAGCCCTGGCCGAAAAGGCAGACCTATGGCTGCAATTGCGGCCCGGGACCGACCACGGCCTGGCCCTTGGCATACTCAATGTCATATTGGATGGAAATCTTTATGACGAGCAATTCGTAGGCAACTGGACCCATGGCTTCGAGGAACTAAAGGACCATGTTGCCTCCTTTACCCCGGAGGCCATGAGCAAAGCAACCTGGGTAGAGGCAGAAAAAATCCGTCTGGCCGCCCGGATGATGTCTGATCTGAGCCCGATGGCGATCCAATGGGGCAATCCAATCGAACACACGGAAAAGACCTTTCACGCCTCTCGCGCATTGATATGCATTATGGCTGTAACGGGGAACCTGGATGTACCTGGTGGCAATGTCCGCGCCCGGGAGCCCAATATCACGGCCCTTGGCAAATTTGTTCGGGCTGATTTGATTCCTCACAAACGTAAGGAAATGATCCATGCATATCACGGGGCAATACCAAGGTTGATGACAGTTCCTCCTGCCTATTTCAGGAGGGCGGTCCTCGATGAAGATCCTTACCCTGTCAAAGCTGCTTACATCCAGTGTGCCAATCCCATGCTATCCTATGCAGAAAGCCAGATGACCCATGAGGCTTTCATGAAACTGGATTTCATCGCGGTCTCAGAGCTGGTGATGACACCCACTGCCTCACTTGCAGACGTGGTGTTGCCTGCTGCCACACAGTTCGAGTTCAATGACATTGGGCACTACGGCCTCGGCCACGGCATCATCCTGGCTCGTCCAAAGATTGTGGAGCCCCCTGCGCAGTGCTGGCCAGACATGAAGATACTCAACGAGCTGGGAAAATTGATTACAGATCCAACGCTATGGTTTGATGATTACGAGGACCTTTTGGATCTGGTGCTGGAGCCGAGTGGGCTTAGTTATGAACAATTTGTAGAGAAGGGCTACTTAAAGGGGCAAGAGAGGTTCAAAGACTATCTTGAATCAGGCTTCAAGACCCCGACGGGTAAGGTGGAACTGAGACTCACCCGGGCGGACCAGATGGGACTGCCCCCGTTACCTACATTTGACGGATTACCGGATGATACAGATGATGAATATCCCCTGGTGCTTACAAGTGCCAAAAGCCCGAACTACCTTCATTCTTCCTACAGATGGGTCGAATCCCTCAGGAAACGCGAGCCTGGTCCCTTTGCATTGATTCATCCTGAAACTGCCGGACGGTATGGTATCAAGGAGGGGCAGGAAGTAAGGGTGGAAACCCGCTGGGGCAGTGTCAGGCAAAAGGCGAGATTAACCGAATCAGTCCATGAGCGCGTGGTATATGTGTCCCATGGCTGGTGGCTGGCAAAAAACGGAAATTCCTCCTTTGACTGGAAAAGTCATAATGACAATATGCTCACCTCCGCCCAAAGGGTGGGCAGGGAATTTGGAACCCCCAATCTCAAGGGCATAGCTTGCAGGATAAGACCTACTTGAGACCTGAGGGTTCATCAGGATTCAGAAATTGACATTATCAAGCCCTTTGAGGCCCAGTATCTTTCGCCCCTCCTCTGGGGTGGCCGGTTCCAGCTCCAGTTCGTGGGCAATCCTGATGACCTTTTTCACCTGATCAGCATTGCTCTTT
>JALVSJ010000388.1 GCA_027024445.1 Desulfobacterales bacterium | reverse complement strand
ACCATCCCTACCAAGAATCAACATGCCCCGCTGGTCGTAATAACAATTCATCAAACAAGACGAATACTCAGGAGTAATCAACAACGGAGACGTGCCTAAAAGCAATCCGTTTAAAGGCGGGACTATATTGACTATTCCCTCTTTACGTCCTCTTGGTACGTCAGGCCATTCCATTAAAAATCAAGCCTCCTTCCATGATACGGTACATTTCTCTTAAAAAATTCCTTACCCAAAACTACCTGCTTAAAAAAAGTCAATAATGCCCCATCTTCTCCAACACCAAACTCATTACGATGCTTACACTGCAAAATAACTGCCTGCCTAAGGGCATTGTCGAATCTTGGAGAATATGGCACACTACTAACCATGCTTAGGTTTGATAAATCAGTAGCCTTGTCAAAATAGACATCTATGTCATAATCCTGGTCAGCCGTTGCATCAAATTGAATTGTATCTCCCTGCTCACACCAATACTTAGGTGACTGCTCACTACTCTTTACTTTGCGCTCATAGTAAATCTTACGCATTGGCGTTAAAGGCACAAGCTTATTTTGTCCCTGCCAAACCTCTGTAACTACAATGCAATTATCAGGAGTGCTTATATAATTTGAGCCAGACGAAAGTGTAAGCGTGTCACTTGACGAAACCAAATCTGAACTAATGGCAGAAAGACTCTCTTCCAAGTGAGACAAAGCCCTCTTGAAATATTCAAAAATTTCAGGGTCAGTATAGTCGCTTTTGACCGTATCCCTTATATCGTATCTGGCTGACTCAAGCAGTTGTAAAATTGTCATATAAAACCCAAAGTGGGGAGGGGATTAACCCCTCCCGTCCGTTATATCTTATCGAGTGCCCTTACACACTCGGCCAACACTTCCACCTTGGCAGCAGTCAAGGTAGCAGTCCCGCCAGTCAGGTAAACTCCACCATCAGAATCAAAATAGGTGTAATCTACCGTACCACCAAGAACATCTCCTGCAGTGCTTGGAGCAGCAGCAGAACCCCAGCTGGTATCCCCCGCAGAATCACCTATTGCAATAGTTCCACCACCTGAATCTGCCGTTATCACCCTTGCAATCACAGTCTTGACAATCAGACCTTCTTCTATATCAAGCGCCTTTGCATCATCTCCAGAAGCAAGATTCTGCTTCGAGAAATCAACAATATTGCGCCTGACAAACACAGTATTTTCTTCGGGAGTGGTCTTGCGAGGAACCATCTGCCCGTCTATTGAGCCATTCGTGAAATCATAACTTGCCATTTATTTACCTCCATTAAGCATGTGCTGCGCCATAAGCAGATATGGTTACAACACCATAATCCTGACTGTTAAAAGTGCACTTCTTGAATCCGCAGACCATTCCACCACAGACACCTTTCTCGTTGCCATAATCGTCTGTAGAATAAGCCCAAGACATAAAGTTGTTATCACCAAATGTCTTACGGTCTATCTTGTCATACGGATTGGCAAGAGCAAATGCACCAGCCTGGGCACCAAGAAGAAGATTACGCCTTATATTGGTACTTGGACTGAATATGTGATGAGACTCAAAAAGAATTATGCCGTTGTACACGCCCAAAGCCCCAGTAAAGATAGGGTTCTTTAGCCCCCTAACATTTGCATACTGCTGTATTTCAGGCCACGAAATATTTGAAGACGAATAAGCAGAAAGCTTAATGTCAGTAGCACAATAAGGATGAAGCACGGCAACATAATACTCTCCACCCTCAATCCTGACTGGCCGTATTGAAGGACTAGACATTCTGGCTTTTTCCGCAGCATAGGCCAGATCGTCCAGGGAAAGAACATCTGAACTGGTCAGTGCGGACTCACTGGACTTACCACCTGCAAAGACCTGGTTCGTAGGAGCAGTACCCTGATTGCCTGCAAAGTTAATGGAAGTATCCCCGCAAAGATACCTGAACATATAAGACTCTAGGGTTTCTGCCGCCTTGTCTGCTATGTTCTCCATAGCGTCCTGCTCAAGGTCATGAAGTGTCCTCTGTTGAGACATCCTGCGGAATTCATGGGGGAACCTCATCTGCTCAACAATCAGTGAATCCTGATGATAGGTCAAAGGCTCACCCTGTCCTTTGGCTCTGTTATCGCCAGTTATCGGGTCCTGGGTCATCTGCATGAGCAGATCATACCTTATGGTATCTCCTGCGCCTTTCTCAAGATCACGGAAATACTGTATGATTGCCTTCTTGCTCGACCTCGGCTGACCATTAACCTTTTTGCCCAGCCCCAGGAATTTCTTAAACAAATGAGTACTCTTTAGAGCCTCAGTATAGGTGATACGAGACCACCGCTGTACGTTTTTTACATCATCGTGCGTTATATTTGTAAATGCCATTTATTACCTCCATATTATTCAAGGAAGGCAAGTCTCAATAGCTCCTCATCAGTCATGTCTAAAACATCTTTTGGCCCGCTCTTTCGAGCAGAACCAGTTGACTTAGAAAAGCCTGTTTGACCTGCCAGTTTTTTTAATACCTCTGGATCAATGCCATCTTTCTTTCCCTTCTTCACAGAAAGGGTTGAAAGCAACTTATCCAGTTTACGTTGCATTACTCGTGGTGTTTCAGCCGTGTAAGCATCCACAACCAGTTCCAAATCAGTCTCGGGAAACTGTTCCCGAAATTCCTGTTCAATCGGTGAAGCATAAAGCAAGTCAAGAGCCTGTTCTTTGGTCTGAGGCTGTATTCCCTGCTCCTGTAACCATTCGTTGAACCGACCTTGTAGCCAATTCCACTGTTTCTGGGCTGTCTTAAAAGCCTTCGGGTATTCTTCGTGCTTCTTGAGAACCTCCCCTACAAGCTTCTTGACAGCCTGAGCCTGCTTTTGAGCCTCAATTTCCGCTTTGGTCATTTCCAGCTCTTGTTTAAGGGGTATGACCTGTTCGGCAATAGTCTCTTCGGCTACCTGACGAACCTTATCCCCTGGAATAATCGGGTTATCCTCTTCGTCAAAATCTATGGGAATCTTGTTCCCTTCTGCGTCCAGCATTTCATCAAGAGCGCCCTTCTGTTGAGCCATTTCATAAAGGAAGTAACGTATTTCATCCAGTCGTTGTTCTATTGACTGGCGTCTCTTACGCTCTTCCTTCAAGTCCCGATACAACCCGCTCTTGGCCTTTTCAAGCTCTTCAAGCTTTGCTGCCAAGTCTGGCTCTTTAGGTTCGTCCTGTGGTTCTTCTGGTTCATTTTGTGGTTCATTTATTGACTCATTCTCGTTTGCAGATTCTTCTTCCACATCCAAGGAACCAAGACCATCATCCAAAAAATCCAGGTTTAGCTCTTCACTCATTTTGTACCTCCACTGCGGTTATTCAACCGTTGCGCCTGTTATCGGTGGCGTGCCGTATTGCGACCTGTTAGCGTGGTCGAGACGCTGCCCTGTTTGTGGTACAGGGGAACCTATATTTACACATGCCTGTAAAAACTCTTGTATCCTTTTTAAAGCCTCCATCCGCTGCTCAAAATTCAGCTTAGACAGCTCTATGGCTATTTCCTCCTGAGCCTGCTTAGCCCTTTGGTCAATAGCTTTCATGTCAACCACTGCTTCCATCTTGGCTTCTCTATCTTTTTGATCCGTCTTGTCAGTCTCTATCTGAGCCTTGATTGCAAGCTCCTTGTCTTTCTGGGCTATCTTTTGTTGTTCTATTTGCAGCTTGCCCTGTGTTTCAACAGCCTTTAATTGCAGTTTGGCCCGTTCTACTGCCGACTTAGCCTGTGCCCCTGCTGCCTGTATCTGTAAGGCTTGCTGTTTCTGTTCCTCTATAAACTTCTTCCAGTCTGCCTTTGCACCAGCCGTAAGGTCAAGCTTGTCAATGACTTGCTCTGGGTCAACGGGGAATCCAGCCTTCATCATCTCCATAAATAT
>JALVSJ010000387.1:2453-3902 GCA_027024445.1 Desulfobacterales bacterium | reverse complement strand
AGATTCCCACTGTAGTGGAAAAAATAATAGATAAGGCCCTTGAAAAAGATCTTGAAAAACGCTACCAGAACGCAGCCCAAATGGCGGAACAATTAAGGGCAGTTGTGGCTAAGATGGACGAAATCATCCGCCAGAAAAAATCCCAATAGAACGCCTGAGTATAGGATGAAAACAAAATCAGCCGGCAAGACAGATGTAGGATTGAGGCGCAAGAACAATGAGGACCGGATATTAGTAGCGCCAGAACTGGATTTGTTCATTGTAGCCGATGGAGTTGGAGGCCACAGGGCAGGGGAAGTTGCAAGCCAGATGGCCATTACCACCATGGAGGACTATTGGCGCCGGGTTAAGGCCGGAGATCCGCCGGCTTTCTTTCGCGATTTTGATAAGTCCTTACCGGAGATGGCCCGACATCTGTTAAATTCCATCCACTTTGCTAATCTGGCCATCTTTGAGGCACAGAAACAACCTCAATATGCAGGCATGGGATCAACCATTGCTGCGGTTGTGCTTGACAAGGCGACCATATGGGCAGCCAACGTAGGCGACAGCCGTATTTATCATTATAACCCGGAAAGATTGCTCCAAATCTCCCAAGATCACAGTTTGGCAGAGGAGACGAAGCTGAAAGAGCTCTTTCCAAACATTGATGCTGACAGCAAATTCGCGAAAAATGCTCTCACCAGAGCACTGGGGCTCGCCGAGACCGTAGAGGCCTTCATAGTACCTGTAAAGCCGGCCCCGGGAGACGTTCTCCTGCTTTGCTCTGATGGCCTCACAAATTATATTGAAGAGTCAGCCATACAGCTTATTCTCTCTGACAATACCACTACTCTTGAAGAAAAGGTATCCATCCTGGTTGACGAGGCCAATAGAGGTGGGGGCGGAGACAATATTTCCGTTGTGCTGGTAGAAATCGAAAAACTAGGCAAATGGGACAAGATTAAAAAGAAGCTGGGAAGCTAGGAAGCTGGGATCAATCGGCAGCGACCAGCGAACGGAGATAGGCAGGCAAGCTTCTAACTTCTGACTCCTGACTTCTTATAGTATGTACATCTTGGGCATTGATACATCATGCGACGACACTTCTGCCGCCGTGGTCAAAGACGGGTACACGGTGCTTTCTAACGTGGTCCATTCACAGATAAAGCTTCATCATCCCCATGGAGGTGTAGTCCCTGAACTTGCTTCTCGTGAACATATCCGCAATATTTTCCCTGTCGTGCAGGAAGCCCTTAACAAGGCCCAAGTTGAGCTAACAGATTTGGATGGCCTTGCTGTAACTATAGGCCCCGGTCTTATTGGCTCCCTCTTGGTTGGCCTTTATTATGTCAAAGCCCTTGCTTATGTACTGGACATTCCTTTTGCCAGTGTAAATCATCTTGAAGGCCATATGTTATCCATTTTTCTGGAGGAAAACCCTCCCCCATTCCCTTTTCTGTGCCTGAC
>JALVSJ010000387.1:0-2443 GCA_027024445.1 Desulfobacterales bacterium | reverse complement strand
GTCCTTGATTTTGGCAATTACAGGCAGCTTGGGCGCACTCTTGACGATGCAGCAGGGGAGGCCTTTGACAAAGTGGCAAAGTTACTGGGCCTCGGATACCCTGGCGGTCCGATCATTGACGCCATGGCCCGGGAAGGAGATCCCTCCAAGGTCCAATTCCCTAGGGCTTATATGTCAAAAGACTCTCTCGACTTTAGCTTCAGCGGGCTGAAGACTGCTGTTGCCCTGTTTGTTAAGCGCTGGAACAAGGGAGAAGGACATGATACCAAGGCAGTGACAGTCAATGACATTGCGGCATCCTTTCAAGAGTCTGTGATGGATGTACTGGTCAACAAGGCGCTAAGGGCACAGGAAATGACAGGTTGCCGCCATATATGTGTAGCAGGCGGGGTTGCCTGCAACTCAAGACTGCGACAAAGATTTATGGAGGCAGCTCGAGAAAAGGATCTACAGGTGATGTGGCCAAGGCCTGAGTACTGCACCGACAATGGGGCCATGATCGCAGTCGTGGGGTACCACAGACTCGAAAATGGCCTAATGGCAGATTATGCAATGGACGTTAGATCCCGTTTCCCTTTAGCGGAGATTTAATCCCTCTCATTACTAACTTCCAGTATTCTCTCAATTCCTGCCTCGTTCTCTCCTTGGAACGTCCACTCAGCATGGGATAGGCCAAAGGCACAGTCCTTATTTTATGGCTATTCGGGGAATAATATTGTAATATTCTTAGTGTCGTTTTTACCTAACACATGATATTGTTCTGAGTTAAATCAACACAAATTTATAGCACCCTCGCCCCTCCCCTTGAAAGGGGCGGTAGTGCTAACATAAACTGCAGATCGGGACATAATCCACTGTGGATGTACCAAGGTCCATCAGGTATTATTATTTACGTATTCGGCGCTTGCGGGGCTCACCGCAGCAACTCGCCATGGGAATTGCTGTTGGAGTGTTCGTAGGCTGCCTCCCGATTATTCCTTTCCAGACAGCCGTGGCAGTAGGCCTCGCCATGTGCCTTGGCTGCAGCAAATTGACTGCTGCTTTAGGTACCTGGATAAGTAATCCCCTTGACTGGTATTTCCTCTATTACTATTCCTACAGGATTGGAGCAGGTATTATCGGCCTTCCTGAACACAAGGCCTTGTTTGCCGAACTCCTTACATCTGTCCAGCATGGTCATTCTTTTTTTCAGCTTGCTGAGAAGATTCTCGGCATGGGCGGACTTGTTGCCTTTGCTTTTGTCCTGGGAGGGGTTCTGATTGGCCTCGCACTGTCACCATTTGGTTACTTGATCTTTTTAGTTTTATTCAAGAGATTTCAAAGGGAACGCTATGGAACAAAGGCGTATTCAGTCGTACAGAGGTAAGAAAAACAGGATCTGAGCCCGCCAACTTATGAGTCATTTCTTGAAACTCCCCGGAGAAGCTGTGATTCGCGCCAAAAAAAGACTTGGACAATGTTTTCTCGTCAACATTTCGGTAGCACAGAAGATAGTTCGGAACTCAAAGGTATCCCCCTCTGACACAGTTTTAGAAATTGGCCCTGGTCTGGGCGCCCTCACAATCCCTTTGGCAAGAAATGTGAAACAGGTAGTCGCTATCGAAAAGGACGAGGAACTTTTTTCAGAACTGAGCACCAGGCTTTTGCAGGAAAAAATCACCAATGTAACTCTTATTCACCAGGATATTCTCAAATTTGATTTGGAAAATTTGAAGGAATTCTTTGAGGGTCAGATAACGGTGTTTGGCAATCTCCCTTTCAACATATCCTCGCCTCTGGTGGCCAAATTACTTTTACACTATAGATGCATAGATAGAGCTGTGTTGATGTTTCAAAGGGAATTTGCCGAAAGGTTGATTTCTCACCCAGGCACAAAGGCATACGGAGCCATAACTGTTATGTTGCGCTATCGAGCAAAACCTACCAAGCTATTCAAGGTATCCAGCGGATCGTTTTTTCCAAAGCCCAAAGTTGAATCTATGGTAGTTGAATTGGATTTCAACCAGCCATGGCATATATCTCCTATAACAGATGAAGCCCTCAAGCGAGTAGTAAAACCGGCCTTTCTACACCGGCGCAAGACGCTGATTAATGCCCTTCTCGAAGCACCTGATAGATGGACAAAGGAAACTATTCTCGAGGCTCTCCAGTCCTGCGGAATAGCCCCTTCTAGAAGGGCGGAAACCCTCAGCCTGGATGAGTTCATATGCCTCGCCCAGAAGCTCGCGTTGACACAGTAGACCAGGACTGATATGTTTATAAATTTCGATTTATCCAAAATTAATTAGCTATTAGCTCATAGCTCGCAGATTGGAATACTGGAATAGTGGCATGATGGGATTAAGGGATTGCGAATAACTGATAACGAATAACCAATAATGCCCTGAAAAGGCATGCTGATAGTATGAAAAGAAACCAAAACTACTCATATATTGTGGTAGAA
>JALVSJ010000386.1 GCA_027024445.1 Desulfobacterales bacterium | reverse complement strand
CTGTCATACACAATAAGCACCTTTTTCATTTCAACTTCTCCTTTTTTTATCTGATTTCAGAAGCCTTGCCGTGCCAAGCACATTGCTCACAGAATGCCTCAAAATCCACTCCAGGTTTTATGAATGGAGGTTCACTACCTTGTGGGAAATTCAAGTTTCCATTTTTCACTTCAAACTCGTAAATTTCGTACTGATCCTCTGGATCTTTTACGTAAAATTCCATAGACCCGCATATTGGGCATGCCATCCGTCAACCTCTCTATTCAACCTTCATAAAGGCCTTTGCCTTGGCCCCACAGACAGGACAGGTCTCAGGTGGTTCATCTGCAACTGTAAACCCGCAGACTGAACACACGTAGTAGGCCTCTACCTCTGGCAGATTATCAAGACTATCGAGGGCCTTTTGATAAAGCTCAGCATGAACCTTCTCCACTTCGTTTGCATAAGTGAAACTTCTCTCAGCAGCCTTTTCGCCTTCTTCCTTTGCAGTCTCTATCATGGCGGGATACATCTGCTTGAATTCGTATGTTTCACCAGAGATGGCCTCTTGAAGATTTTCTCTAGTGGTTTTGATCCCGCCCAGGGTTCGCAAGTGGGCATGGGCATGGACAGTCTCAGCCTCGGCTGCAGCCCTGAAAAGCTTGGCAACCTGAGGGTATCCTTCTTGGTCAGCCTGTTTTGCAAATGCTAGATATCTTCTGTTTGCCTGTGATTCTCCTGCGAATGCATCCTTCAAATTTTGCTCAGTCTTACTCATCTCAAAAATCTCCTTTCTCGGTCTATTTGTAGTATTCGTTCATTCCGGTCAGGACGTCACAAACCTAATGGTACGCCGCCGGCACCGAACCTCCTATTCGGCGGGGGCGTAGTAGCACCTCTTCGGGGACATAACTTTGCCTTTCTTCTTTAGCTCACTGATTACTTTTGAAACTTCCTTGCTCTCCACGCCAAGCATCTTGGCTATGTCTCCCGGCCTTACAGGTTTGCCCGCCTTTTTCATTGCATTCAATACCTTCTTTTCCATTTTCTATCCCTCCTCTTTTGCATCGCTTTCGTTCCACCAGCCTTTTCTGATATGGGCATGTTTTTCGGCTTCAGCCAGTTTTTGTATCTTAAATGCCGCATCTCTTATTACCGAATAGAGTATGCCGCATCCGTCATCTTCCCTTACTGCATCCCCGTAATCTGCAAGATGAATCATCTGTTGAACAAGTTCCAGAGTTTGCACAATAGCCCGATCACATTCTTTCATATCTTTCTCCTGCGATCATTTATCATTCTACGTAATCAAGATGTGTGCCACCACCTGTTGCTGGTAGAGAAAGAAATAATAACAATAAGTTATCCTGCATCAGCCTGTAGCACAGCCCAGGAGCCGCAAAGATTTTCGAGACACATTGTGTCGATTATTAGTTGATCAATCCTATCTTCACTATTTTGGAACTGGTGCATCGTGTTGGATAAATTCGCAGGTGGTGATGTTAAGATTTCTTCCTTTGGTCGGAACCATTAGGTGGGGATGTTTTCCATCGTCGTTGTCCCTCGGTCCTGAACCTTGATCCTTGGGCCTCTTTAAGACCTCGTTTCAAAAAGGTCCGCACAGGGCAGAATAAGAAGACAATGCCTCGCAAAGAGTGAAGTTGGAATGTCTCAAAACAAAATGAAACAAAAGTGTCTCATGAAACGGTTTCTAGTGGGAAGGCCACTGTTCATTTTCCCTTTCTTCAACAAGATAACAGAAACGGTCCCACTTGAATTCTTTCTTTGTTATAGGGCAGCGCAGCGTCACCTTGTGTGCGCTCAGCCCGATAACCTCCCAGTCACCGTTCCTGGGCCCGCCGTTAATCCTGATTTTCTGCCCTATTTCAAATGGATAGGGAGTAAAGATCGCAACTCTGTGCTTTGCCATTTTCCCTCCGAAAACCATGATCTAGAATCCTGTCGTATTTAAGCAGGGACAGAAAACTTCTTTTCCCTGAAATGCACCTTGGCTCTCTGGCACCTGGGGCATGTAAGTTGCTCGGGCAGCCTGTCAAAGGGCGTCCCTGGTGCCCATCCGGCCTGAGGGTCTCCCTTCTCCGGGTCATACTTGTAGCCGCAAGGGCATTGATATATATGGACTTTTTTAAACTTGGGTTGACTCATTTGCATAACACCTCCATACGATCATCCGTGGACTATACCTCGCAAGAGCTGTGCCATACCTAATGGCGAAAGGCTGGTTTAGTATCAGGGAAAACAGGAACAGCCCATCAGCAACAGACTTGACAAAAGACTTTAATTTCGTTGACTTCAGGTAATTTTACGTATATTTTATACGTAAAACATGGAGGAAGAAAAACTATGCAGTCGGCGAGCGTGGGTGAGATCCAGAAGAATTTCGCGCGTGTATTGAAGCGGCTGGAGGGAGGGGAGCAGATTGTAGTCACAAAGCGTGGAAAGCCAGTGGCAATCATCGCTCCTCTAAGACCTGCAAGACAAGTAGAGTGGCCAGATTTTTATGCCGAAGCCATCGATCTAAAGGGAATACCGGTAAGCCAGATACTACGAAAGGATAGAGAGGAGAGGATTTAAGTGCTCTACCTGGATACGAGCGCGATCGTTAAGCTATACATAAAAGAAAAGGGTTCAAAGAAACTAGGGCAGTGGTTGAGAAAAAACGGAGAGCCTATACCCCTCACACTTCTTCACGAACTGGAATTCACCAATGCGCTGAAGCTTAAGCAATTCAGAAATGAACTGGAAGAACCGGCATTTGGCCATATAATTTCCCTCCTTCACGGGCATATGGATAAAGGGGTGTATTTCCGGCCTGTGGTAGATTGGCCCCAGGTCTTGTTAATGGCCACCAACTTATCTTTACTGCACACAGGTGCGATCGGGGCGAGATCGCTTGACATTTTGCATGTTGCTGTTGGGATAAATTTGCAATGCACCAGATTCATCACGTTTGACAGTAGGCAGGCAGCGGTGGCGCAAGCAGCAGGGTTGAATGTGAAAAGGCGATTCTGAAGCATATCTTCGGAGGAGGATCAGGCAAGGAGGTCACTTTGTCGAGAGATGGGGATTTTCGTCCAGGAAACGGTAAAGGGTGGCTCGCCCCACTCCTAGCAACCTGGCAGCCTTGGCCTTGTTGCCGCCTGTTTTTTCCAGGGCCTCTCTGACTGCGCCGGCACTCAGCTTCCTTGCGCGCCCCCGCGCTGTCAATTGAGCAGGTTGCCCCCACTGCTGTAATTCCATGGGCAGGTGCTGGGGCATAACAGTCTTGCCTTTTGCACGAAGCAGGCTGAATCGAACTGCGCTTTGAAGCTCCCTCACATTCCCGGGCCAAGGGTAGGACATGAAAAGGTTCATGGCGGCCTTTGAAAATCCGGCCACATCCTGGCCCTGCCTCTCCACCTCCTGAGCAAAGTGCTCCACAAGGAGGGGGATGTCACACTTCCTTTCCCTGAGTGGGGGTAGCTCGATGGGGACCACATTTATCCGGTAGTACAGGTCTTCTCGGAATCGACCTTCCTTTACTTCTTTCTTCAGGTCTTTGTTAGTTGCGCTTATAATTCTGACATCCACCGATATGCTTGTCTCGCCTCCCACGCGCTCGAAGACTCCGTCTTGCAGCACTCGAAGTAACTTTACCTGGACGTGCTTGGGGAGCTCTCCTACCTCATCCAAGAAAAGTGTCCCCCTATGGGCAAGCTCAAAACGGCCTTTCTTATCACGTATGGCGCCGGAAAATGCTCCCTTGACGTGGCCGAAAAGCTCACTTTCAAGAACGCCTTCCGGTAACGCACCACAATTTATCGGAACAAACGCGCCGCCCCCTCGTCGACTCTCCTTGTGAATGGCATGGGCCACAAGCTCCTTGCCGGTCCCTGTCTCACCCTTAATGTGGACAGGATAATCATTGGCGGCAACATCCCTTATTTGGCGGTAGATATCGAGCATCTTGGGGTCCCGACCTATAATGCCGCGGAACTGTTTCAGTGCCCCCGCCTTTATCTTAAGAGTTGTAATATCTGTCACATCTCTGAATGAGGCCAGCACTCCAACGAATTCACCGTGTTTGTTGGTCATGCCTGTTATTCGCATTTCCAGGCGCTTTGGATCTCCTTGTTTCGTAACAATGGTCAGAGGATAATCCTTGTCTTCCCACATGGCTGGAGGCCCATTGATAAATGAACATCTGGCTCCGCAAAAAGGTTCTCCAAAGGCCTCATGGCAGTCCCTGCCCAG
The DNA here is from genome assembly GCA_027024445.1 of Desulfobacterales bacterium. Taxonomy (GTDB): domain Bacteria; phylum Desulfobacterota; class DSM-4660; order Desulfatiglandales; family Desulfatiglandaceae; genus B111-G9. The sequence continues at coordinate 7,278 of JALVSJ010000386.1, read as the reverse complement.
CACCTCTTCACGTCTATAACCTGTTATTTTTTCAGCCGTCTTGTTAAAGTAGATGATCCTTCGATCTTTATCGTGGGCTATGATCCCTTCGTGGAGGTTGTCAATAATCCTCTCCAGGTTTTCTCTTTCGGCGAGCAGTTTTGAAAGGTTATCTTCCATAAGGGGCAGTCTTAAATAGGTCTTCGTGGTCAAGATCGATGGTAACATACTAAGGAAGGAGCAAAATTTCAAGATCATAGGCGGAAATAGACTGCTAAGCCTTTGCGAAGACCGGCGGTCGCTGGTACTTATATCTTATTGTCTATCATGGGGAACGGGGGGTGGACTGCCTTGTCTAGGCCCCTCGGGAAGAGTGCGCAGGCCTGCCTTATACATTCCTTGTTCAGCGCGTACTGTTCACAGGCAAATTTGTCCAGAGCCTTTAATTCAAGGGGAAGTATGGATCTGGAAATCATTGCAGCCTCCATGAGGGATATGCAGCTTTCCCTCTGGCAACATCTGGCCGCTTTGAGTCCCCCGATTTTTTGAAGGATATGGGCCACCACCGTTTGGACCTGTTTCCGCGGCATGGGAGTCAGAGGGTTCGCCTCAAGGATAATCGAAAATGCAATACCTACTCCAATGGCCGCTCCACAACTGCCCATGAAACCGCAGGCACCCCCTGGTACAAGGCTCCCCCTCTCTATCCCCGTGATCACAGCCTCCTCGGGGATATTGCCACCCAGATTCTTGTATGTGGCCAGGATTATACCCGGGACCATGGCGTGATGCTCCGGGCCGTGGACAGGAATGGACTTGTGTTTTCTGATGGCCTTCAGTAAGGCGAGCATGTCCGTTTCCTTTGAGGTTGTGCAAATCCTCTTAATAATGTCCAGAGGATCCTTAATGTGACAGAGGTCACATACGAAATGTCCCCCGGCGCATACGGCGTCTGCTTTATTCTTGGATCCGCAAAGGGCACAGGTTCTCGTCTCGGGCGACTTCAAGTATACGATGGGTTCACCACATACGAGGCAGCCCGTCTCGTAAGACCTGAGGGTATCAGCTGTCTTCTTTGTAGGTTTTGGCTTTTGTGGTTCAAAACAGGAGCATGAAGGGGCCATTTCCACGTTGGACACCGTGCCTGTTTTGCCGTCCAGGGCGAAGACCCCTTGCCGGGCAAGGACCTGGTCAGTGAGCCAGCCCTCAAGTGTGACCGTGGTCTTCTTTCCCGGTTCCATAACAAATGAGCCCTCAGTTATGAGCCCACGGAAAGGGCCCGAGTACATAACACTGCGAACCTGTCTAGGCCTTTCAGCACCATGGGATTTTGTTGCATAAAAGGTCAGCGAGTAAAATTGGTGTCCAGAGACTTCCCGGTAGGGAAAACGCTTCAGGACCCTGGCGCCTTCAAAACCCATGTCTCTGAGTAATGAGAAAAGGTAGCTTTCTACCATAGCACCACCAAGACACTCGCCTATGAGCTGGTGGTCCGCTCTTATGCGAGGAAGAGGCTCGGTTTCAGTGACGACATCAGATATCACTAAACGCCCCCCGGGCCTAAGCACCCTGAAGATTTCGGCAAAGACCTTCCTCTTGTTCTTGCTCAGATTTATAACACAGTTGGAAATCACGGCATCTACTGTGCAATCAGCCAGCGGGATTTCTTCCAGGTATCCTTTTAAGAACGTTATGTTTGCATACCCAAGATCACGACTTACCTGAATGCTGGAACGCCGGGCAATGTCCAGCATTTCTTGTGTCATATCAAGGCCCAAAACCATGCCCTCTGCCCCTACCATCCTGGATGCCAGGAAGCATTCCACCCCGCTTCCTGATCCAAGATCCAGCACCGTTTCACCCTGCTTCAGCTCTGCATCTTCAACCGGACTGCCACACCCGTACATCCTCACCCTGGCCTCTGCAGGGATGAAATCCATGTCTTCCTGGGTTTCTATGGGATTGAGAATCTTTTGATCAGATTTTTCTGCCCTATGGGAGTAAAACTGGCGGACTAATCCGCGCATGTCCCCGGCGCCAAGGGAAAGAAGACAATTGCAATGGATAAAATTAGCGTCATCTCCCGAGGGACAATCCGTGCTCACGTCTCCCATCCTCAGTACCACGGCAGGATGTGAAGGGACAGGCAAACCCTGTATTTGTTTTTCAATCAAATACGTGGCAAGTGCCCTGTAAACAGGCCCGTAGGGATCCGAGTGGATCTGAAGGTGGAGATGGGGACGCTGGGATATCGTCAGGGAATTATCGATGTCACCCCCGCCGATGATAAAGCGCCACGGATCATTTTTCATCTGTGCAGAGTCCGTGAGGGATATGGACCTTATGGCGTCAAAGAGCTTGCTATTGCGCCAGGCCTGCTCCAGGCCTTCGTTAACGTGACCACCAATACAGTGGGGACTGTCCACCATGGCAGGAGCGGGATAGATGGCGCCATCGGGACCTATGGCAAGTGATTCCCAGCAGGCATTGCCTAAATCGTACCTTGTGCCGGGAGGGGAAAACACCTGTGAGGCCATGGCTTCCAGGTTGTCAATGGAAATCCCCAGCTCCTCGGCAATCTCGCAGGTATGCAAGAGCGAGGGTATTAGCTGGCCCATGGGGGGTATATCTATACTAGACCCCAGCCCTCTTTGGAGGTGCCACTGCAGGTGCACAGTACCTATGCCCAGGTGGGCTGCCGTTTTCACCACATGGTCAAGGGAGCCCAGGTTGTTGCCGTTTACTGCCACAGCAATACTGCAGGGCAGTCCTGCGTCCTTAATGGCCGTTAGGGCGTGAATAGTCTTCCTGTAGGTTCCGATACCTCTTATTTGATCATGTAAGGTTTCAGGGCCGTCCAGGCTTACCTGCAAATGGACTCTCGCTCTGTCCAGCGTTTGAAGTTGAGGGAGCAGCGAAGGGACAAGGATGCCGTTGGTCAAGATGGCAATAGTCATGTCCGGGTATTTAAGAATCTTCCCAAGCAGCGCCATAACCTCTGGATAGACGAACGGTTCCCCGCCAGTAAACAAGACGACCCTGCACCCCAGGGCATAGGCCTGTGCAACAGTGCTCAAAACCTTTTCCGGCGCAAGAGACCTTCTGCCCGTTAGGTCCCGACCAAACAGACAATGTTTGCATCGCAGGTTACAACTGTCAGTAATGTGGACCCATAGCTCGTTCAGGCGACGGAGACTCCTTTTGTTTCGACCCTCATAAGGCGTACAGGGAGGGATGGTGATGGAGTTACAGAGGTTTCTCACATCAAGAGCAGAGGTCAGGATATCCTTTTGGCTGATCCTGTGCCAGACTATTGCCATCTGGTCAGTGGAAATAAGACCCCGACAGGCTGAGAGTATGTCATGGGCCGACGGAGAGGGTACAAACCAAAACGGGGCTTCAGGGATAATATAAACTGGAACCTTGTTGTTACCAACATGGATGTCCTGTGCTGCCAATGCCTTTGTAAATGGTCTCATTATGGTCCTTTCCGGGGATATCAAACGTAATGGCGTTGCGTCGAACTAATAACATGAGTCGCATGCACGGAACAAGTCTTACATGAGCCCAAACCTGTCCAAAATCGGTTTCTTAGCAATGGCAGGGGAACGGGATGTTCCCAGAGCGGCGTCATTTCAGCCCTGGAGCAGGATAGCGCAAGGGCTGGAATCCGCAGTGAGCGGAGCCATGGATGGCGCAGCGAGCGTAGCGAAGGGAATATGCCGTTTTCCTGCCAAAATAGACTCAACTAGCTAGACCGATTTTGGACACTACTGACATGAGTCAAGCAAATGCGAGGCCTCAGGGGGACGGTGAAGGGGGGTAGGCGGTACGGCTAGAGACTGCGCTTAGCTACGATGCAGAGGCCTTATCGATATCAATGATCGAGTTGCCTTTGACATAAGGGCGGGTCTTATAAGTAGTGATGTTGGCCAACTTCTTTACAATTTCAGATAGCCTGTCAATATGGGTCTTGATCGCGGCTGCTTGCTCACCCAGGGGACTATTACCTGGGAGTTCCTGAACAAGCCCGGTGGTGGCCCAGGTCAGGAACTGCAGTGGCTGATTCATCTCATGGCAAATGGCCCCTGCTGTCTCGAGAACCGCCCGGAGCTTCTCTTGCTCCAGGGTCTTTTTCAACAGGTATTTTTCCCTCAGACAGGCACGTATCCTAGCAAGGAGTTCTATCCGGCTGACGGGTTTGCGGACATAGTCATTGCCGCCAGAAGCGAGTGCCTCTTTCAGTGTCTGATCGTCCGTATTTGCTGTGACAAAGATTATGGGTATATCAGCCGTTCTTTCGCCACCTTTCAATATTCGGCAGATTTCTATGCCACTCATCTCCGGCATCGTTATGTCGAGAAGGACAATATCGGGCGTCCTGTGGGTGGCCATTTCGATTGCTTCCAGCCCGTCGGGTGTCGAAATGGTGTGAAATCCTTCTTTCTGAAGAATGAGCTCTATGAACCGAATGTTAACAGGATTGTCATCGACAATAAGCACTGTGGTGTTCGTGTCGTTTAGCTGATCCATGGGTGTATCCTTCCAAGGCATTCCTCACCATTCTAGTTAAGTCAATAGGAGAGAATGGCTTCTGAATAAAATGTACGTCATCTTTTATTATACCATTATCGATTATTGCCTCAGGGGTATATCCGGACATGAAGATGGTCTTAATACCTGGTCGCAGGGACATGATTCTCTGTGATAGCTGTTTTCCGTTCATGTGTGGCATCACTATATCAGTGATCAGGAGATGAATTTCCTGCGAGTAACTGCGGGCAAACTCAAGCGCTTCTTTGGGATGGCGTGCAGGCAGCACCTTGTAGCCGAGTTCAGTCAGGACGTTTTCCATCATATTGAGGACAAGGGGTTCATCTTCGACAACAAGGATTGTCTCGCCATTGCTATCGAGATGAACTTGTTCTTGCTCTCTATTCTGGGGCTCTGCTTTTCCTTCGTACTTCGGGAAATAGATTTTGAATGTTGAGCCAACACCAGGCTCACTGTATACCTCGATGTAACCCTCATTCTGCTTAACAATTCCATACACAGTTGAAAGACCCAATCCCGTGCCTTTACCTGGTTGCTTGGTTGAAAAAAAAGGTTCGAATATCTTGTCTTGAATTTCCTTTGAGATGCCGCAGCCACTGTCACTCACGGCCAGCATTACGTATTCACCTGGTTTTGCACCTCTGTGAGCATGGCAGTAAGCTTCATCTAGCGTGACATTCCTGGTTTCTATTGTAATGGTCCCAACCCCCTGTATTGCATCTCGGGCATTGACACAAAGGTTCGCCAATATTTGGTCCAACTGGCTTGGGTCTATGTTCACAGACCACAGTTGAGATTGGGGTTTCCATGCGAGGGTTATTTCTTCGCCTATAAGTCTCCTTAGCATCTTAAGCATCCCTTCGGTGGTTTCATTGAGGTCAAGAACCCTGGGGCGAATGGTCTGTTTGCGGGCAAAAGCTAGAAGCTGACGGGTTAAATCCGATGATCTCTGGGCTGCATTTCTAATCTCCATGAGGTCATTGTAGAAGGGTGAGTCAGATGGGCTTTTCATCAGCGCGAGCTCGGTATGCCCCATGATTACCGCCAACATGTTGTTGAAATCATGCGCGACGCCTCCTGCAAGGCGGCCCACGGATTCCATCTTTTGGGCCTGAATGAGCTGTTGATGGAGATTTTCCCTTTCTCTTTCAGAGCGTTTTCGTTCGGTGATGTCAATAACGACCCCGTCGTAACGAATAGGATTCCCGTGGCTGTCGAAGTAGGCACGCGTACTGCTGGAGATCCAGATGATTGAGCCATCTTTTCTGCGGACCTTGATTTCGTAGTTTTCCACGTGGCCCTTTTCGGCAAGGAGCTTTTGGTATATTTTTCGATCTTCAGGATTCACATAAAACTGGGTGGAGATATCGGTTATACTTGAGAGAAGATCCTGGGGTGAATCGTAGCCCAAGATTCTTGCAAACGCGCGATTGACTTTCGTAAATTGACCTCCTGGTGTACTCTGGAAAAAGCCCACAACGGAGTTTTCAAAGATCCTGCGGTAATTCTCCTCGCTCTCCCTTAGCTCTCTTTCGGTTTTCTCCCGTACAAGTATTTCGGCCTGGAGGTGATCTGTGAGTTTGCTCAGCTCAGCAGTTCTCTGCCTTACCCTGTCTTCAAGCTCATTTTGTGCTATTTTGAGAGCAGTGCGGGCGGCTTTCATCTCCTTCATTGTTTTTTCCAGTTGAATGTTTTTTTCCTGGAGGTGGTCCTTTATCTTCCTGAACCTTTCAGCAGTGAAGGCAGAAACATAGGCTGTCAGAAATAACAGCAGCGTCACGGCTATAGCAATGAATAGTTGGTTTTCAGGGGGAGGGGCTGAGGTTCCATGAACAAGTTGGTGGGGCAGAATTCCTTCTGTCTCAAGGGCAATCATGGAAAGAAAGGCGAGGGCGCAACTGCCTGCCAAAAGGAAAGAGAACTTCTTGGGAGCTACTGCACCAACATAACTCACCAGGACAGCATAAAGTATGGTCAGGTATGAGGCGTCTGTGCCTCCCAGGATATACATTATGGCTGTAAAACAGGTAATTTCAAAAATATTGCAGACAAGGGAAAGCCTGTAATAGGCCTCTTTTGTCTTGATCCAATTCTTTACCGCCCATATTCGAGGAAGGTTTATGCCCAACAAGAATAATCCAAATAAAACAATAATGAGTAACCGCTTAAAGGTGACTATGCCAGTAAGAAAGGTTCCTCCGCCGAAAAGCAACATCACAGTAATGACAAAGGTCCTTACTTTGGCCGTCTTTTGAGTACCTTTGTAAAGTCGCTCAAGACGCCGTTTGTCTAGGGTATCGTCCTGGTTTGCCTTGAGGCCAAACACCTTGGCATCCGTAACAGCGGGAGCCTCCATGGGCAGGTCACCTCACAAGCCATTTTCAGGCTATTGTATTTTCTTTATTTTCGGCAAGTTAAACGGATAGCTTTACTCCTAAATAGGTGGTCCCCAGACGAAGGAATGAGATGAATTGGAGCTGAAAGGCGACTGCAATATAAATGGGGAACTGAAAGATATCTCCCCTCCCTGGCCTCATTTGCCTCTGTAAAAGATTTGGTACCGGAAGGACTCAGGGCGGTAAAAATCGAGTGGGATCCCCTCAACCTCTGCGTACGGATACTCAAAGGTGTTAAGTGGTGGGCCCTGTTGAGGGGGATTAAGCACAATGTCGCGGCCGTGAGCTACGACAAACCTATAAGCCTCTAATCCACCCCCCAACAAACCCCGGGATTCTTTTGTTTTCG
>JALVSJ010000385.1 GCA_027024445.1 Desulfobacterales bacterium | reverse complement strand
GCCCCAAATTCCACCATCGTGGGCTTGCCCGAGAAGCGTGCCTTGTCCACGGGGTTGTCACGCATTATTGGTGCTTGGGCATCTACCCATTTGGAGTTTATCTCAATGGGGGTGTTGTCCATCAGTGTGTTGACATAAGTGAATACGACCTGCTGTCTTTTTTTCGCAAGGATAAAATTCCTGAGAGAATCTTTTACATCTTTGAACGAAGCTCCCCCCAAAAGGGATTTATTTTCTGTATAGAATTGTTTGAGCTCCTCATCAGTAACGGTGACGGACGAGGCCTTGTCGTTTAAGAATTTCATCACGGTCTGGCTGTCTGATCCTTCCGACTTGTATCCCGCCTTCTTTGCTTCTTCCAGCAGAATTCTTCTAGTTGCATCTTGTTCTAGGACAAAGATCAGATTTCTTTTCAACTGGCCTTGAATCTCTGGGTCAGCATTCTTGACTAACTTCGCCAGGTCAGATTCGGTGATGGAGATGTCTCCTGCCTTCAGGAGCGTACCTTTTGGTAATTGTTTCAGGACAGCGTGCTGCAGGATACCCATTGTAAGCCCCGGATACTTTTGCCCCACAGTGGTCTGTTGAGATGATTGGGCCCATAGCGCGCCCCCTAAAGATATTGCGGCCACAAATAAGGGTAACACTATGCAGAGGTAAAATCGGTTGTTGTTGATTCTTGGCGTTTTCATAGTAGGTTTATCCTTTGTCATATCAGCTATCTTGGTCCAAGGTATAGGGTGTAAGGTGCAGGGTCTAAGGAAAATCTAATAAACATTTGTTCCCTAAAACCTCATACCCTGTACCCTATACTTTTCTCAGTGTATATGCTGATGGTAGAAATATCAAGGTGAGGTCCAGATAGGAAGGCGGTTCAGGTATCCAGTCTAAACTGTGACATGTACTCAACAAGGGCGCTCTCGGCTTCTTCATCCAATTCAGGGCAATCCTCTGGCCCTTTCGCCCCCTCGGCCACCTTGGCGGCAAAAACCGTGCATGTGGGGAAACCGCACTGCCTGCAATTGGTCTTGGGAAGTCGCTTTAATATCTCAAAAACCTTCGGCTTGGGTGCCCCTTCGTAGCTGGGAGTTATCTGATCGCGCTTTTCCCATGTCTCGTTTATTTCTTTGATCAACCACTGCAAGATCTTGTCCGCTTCCTCTTCGTTCTTCAGCGCATTGATGGCTATTTTGTCAGGATGCACCGTGATCAACTTGCCATGGATGCGGAAGGTAACGGCAGGGGGGTCTTTGAGGTACTCAAAGCCTCCCAGCACTGCATTGAGGTAGGGCAAAACTTCTGCGATATCCTGGTCAAGATACGCAATGCAATGGAGCGATTGAAAGCTGGGATTGCATTCGGGTCTTGATATTTCCTTACGATAACTTTTCAGCAACATCGCTTCTCCCCCCTACCCAGCAAACGGATTTAGGATGAAGTATATTCCTAAAAGCCCTATCAGGGCCCCGGAGCCCTTCCGGAACCAGTTACCGGCACCCTGCCAGGCCTTATTTTCCATGACTTTTCGCACGGAGGCGGTAAAGCTCCCTGCCATGGCAATGGGCACGCAATGGCCAATCCCAAAGAGGAGAATGAGAATTATACCGCTTATCACTCTTTGCTGAATTGTGATAACTGCAAGCACCGGCGCAAGAAATCCAAAAGTACAGGAGCCCGAAAGGATGCCGTACGAAAGGCCCAGCATAAAAGCTCCGGGCAGTCCTTTAAAATGTAGCTTTTGGAGCAAGCTGCCTGAAAATGACATTCGCTCCACGCCTACCATGCCAAGGGCCACCCATATCAATAAGAGACCCACGATGATTTGCCAGTAGCTTCCCACATCGCCGAGCATCCTGCCAAGCATTGCACACACGATCCCGATAATAGCGATAGTTATGAAAACCCCAATAGTGAAGGTGACCGCGTAAACACCCGCCTCCCTGGCCCTTAGCAGTTTGTCCTGCCCCCCCATATAAGCCACAATCAACGGTATGGACGCCAGATGGCATGGGCTAAGGGCAACCGCCACCATACCCCACAGTAATGAGCCAACTGACGCAATCCATAGGCTGCCGGAGATCCACTGGTTAATTGCAACAAGAAATGACTGTAGCATTGTGAGGTCCTTCTAAACCCGCGCCTATTCCAAGCCCATTTTCCTGAACTGTTGATCTATCTGCGCTTCACTCATGAAGCCTACGTGGCGATAAACCTCTTTCCCATCTTTATCAAAAAAGATCTGGGTCGGAATTGCCTTGATCCCGAACCGCTTGGCCTGGTCTCTGTGTTGCCATACATCTATAAATAGGATTGCAGCCCTACCCTTGTACTTTTTCTCCACCTTCTCCATAACAGGAATCATCATCTTACATGGAATACAGTACTTAGCACCTAGATCCAGCATTGTTACCATGCCTTTTACCGGCAGCTCGGGGACCTCTTCCGCCACGGCCGCTATGGGGATCATCAAAAGCGAGGCCAATGCTAGGACAACCAAGAACCGCATAACGAATTTTCTTTTGTTCATTCTCCGCACCTTCCATTTGATCTATATTTACGGGCCCGTAAGAATTCATGTTTCAGGTTTCACAGCAGCTTGTTCGACAACCCTCAAAAAATATCAGAGGGGCATTATTCAACATGCAGGTTTGAGGTTCAGTTACTAGCCATGCCTTACGAGCCCGTTGTCTACTACTCATAACCTGAGCAAGGAATACACATGTGCTTTTCTCCTACCACCCTCAGGTAGGCTACGGAAACAAGTTCCCCGCAGCTATCGCAGGGTTTGAGGCCCATGATTTCGCCGTAGTCTTCCCATGGATGCTCCTTTATATCTTCGATGGAAAGGACCTCGTCTTCAGGTGCATCCCAGACTATGTTTACCATTTCCCATGCTTCTTCTTCAGGAATCTCTGAAGGTGGGACGCCCAGGGCACGCTTTCTCATAAATGCAGACTCTGCAATCTGCTTGTGTCTCGTAGGCTTGTAACAGACGCGTACAGACTTTTCACTCTTCTTATCAATCAGAGTAAATGCCAATTTGCCCCATCCGGCTTTCTCAATGTTGTACTTTCCAAGGGTGCACCCGGTGGAGTACTGGACTCCGTCAGCGAAGCATTGGGCTCCGTGATTGTCGCCTATTTCTATGATGCAGTGTAAATCCGCTGATGTTGCGGCTCGTTTCACGCCCAGCTTTCTGAGTGCTGCCAGGCCGGCCCTTGTACCCACGGCGCTTGCCCAACAAATATGGCCATGGAACTCGAATGCTTTCATCAATACCTCTTTGTCTTCCATTGCAGCACCTCCCAATCAAAATTCAAATGGTACCTCTCTTGGCTATATCCAGATCTGTTACTAAAAACGTATCCTTACTTCAGACGCTCGCTTGTACCCCCGCATCATGAACAGCAACTCCTCGAGCTGGAAGCTTCTTCAGAAGATCGGACGGTCCCGGTAACACATATCCTTTTTACGGCTTGTTTGACTACTGTCACCTCTTCTTCTTTAAGGCTAAAGTCATGGTTCTTATTTATGCCAAGATCAGTGACCACGAGGTAAGATTTTACAGGGACACCAACATGCTCAAGAAGCGCCTTGGCACAACCAATGTCGCAACCGTCAATCGCTATCATTTGGGGCACATCTTTGGCCGAGCGCACGAAGCCGCTCAGATGTCCCCCAATCCCTGCTAGGCAAAACATTCTTCCAAAACCCTCTTGGGTGAGTTCAATCGCTGCCCGGTTAGCCAACTGGCCCACATTGGAGCCACCAGAACAGGGCAGTATCATGACGTTGGATGCATTCGAGGTGCAGCATTCATCAGCCATTCTTCTCACCTCCTGATCATCCAGTAATCCATTTCTTAACTTCTTCCACTGTAGGAACCTTACCCACACATTTTACATCACCATTAATTACAAC
>JALVSJ010000384.1:2071-3925 GCA_027024445.1 Desulfobacterales bacterium | reverse complement strand
TGTTGAAACAAGGATATAGTGGTGCCCTTAAGGACCTGCTCCCCTGGTTTCGGGTGCTGGTCATAGATCCGTCCGTGGTCTGGCGTCGTGGTCTTGGTATAAGACACTGTAAGTCTGATTTTTAGTCCCTTTCCGTGAAGTGCCTTTATCACTTCCCGTTTGTTCATCCCAATAAGTTTGGGGACAGTTACCTTTTGTTCCATAACATGTTTGATAGAAACAGTAAGAATCCCCGGCATAGGCCTGGTGCTTCCTCTTCGGGTGAGATGCATGCGGTACACCCCTTCCCTCGCATACCCGAGCACAGCCCTTCCCAGGAAGGCCCTTCCCACAGGGTCTTCGTCCCATACCCAGAACTGGAGAAAGAGGCCCTTGAAGTCTTCGGTTGGTGGAACCCACCTGTAGGTCTTATTCCACACAGGATTTACACTGTCTTTTACTACAGGGGTCACCCACATCCTGGTGCCCTTGTTGAGGTCCTTGACCAAATCGTGGAGACTTCCTCCAAAGGCAGTTATCCCTCTCACTTCCACATAGGGGTCTGAGACACGGTTTACGCCCCAATCCTTGTTCTTGAGTCCTTCTGCCTTTACGATAGTGAGTAGCCAGTAATCGGTACCACTCTGGCCGGCGAAAGCTTTAGCCGGAAGCAATGTGCTGGCGTATGAGGTGATGAAAATCAACAGAATCGGTATAAGTGATAGGCTGGCCCTCTTCTTAACCCTGTGTCTCATAATAGCCTCCAACAACGTTGAAATGAATGAGATGGTGGATAGGTTAAATATCTTCACCCAGCTCCAATATCAGTAGGTGTTTGTCACCGTTCAGATTGAGCGAATTGGCACATGAAAACACTATTTTCCCTTTGCCATTCATGAACATCATTAAATTGCCCATTTCTGTTTTCTTGAGGCCCTTGTTGCTTACAAGCCCTGCGAGATGCTTCTGGTAGAATTGATGTACCTGTTTGACCTCCTCCTGGGTGGTTTTGGGAATGATGTAAGTAGCCTGGTAGCCGCTCTTGGTTTTCTTGATGGTATCGAAGGTGGCTCCCTGGTAAAGAGGCACTCCTAATTTGCTAAGCCTTTGTTCAAAGGCTTTTCTTCCTATGGTAGGCTTGTCCTTCTCTTGCGTAACAGCTTTGGCTATCCTGGGCTTTGAGGATTGCTTCGCAGCAGCTTTTGACTTAGGGGTGGAGTTGTCTGATGAGCCACACGAACAAAGAGTAACAGCAATAAGATACACTAGCGCAACATACAAAAGTTTTTTCATTATTCTGATCCTCCTTTCGCCTTATCGTTTTTGTGATGTGCTTGTTGGCGGGCTCTAATACAAAGTGCTTTGGCATTGTTAACATCCAACTGGTCAATATTCATTGTCTTAAGGTTGAGGTAGTTAAGAAGAACAGTCCCGTTACCTGAGTCAAAATCATAAAGCTCACCCACGTGTTGCCCCAGATCCTGAGATGACAGCTTGCAGCCAAGGGAGGTGTTATAGAGGAAATAAGATGTCTCCACCCTGGACTCTCCCGGGTGGGTGGGCATTTGTATGGCGATTACCCACTGCTTATCCCGGGTTGTGTCAATTATTTGGAAGACCGCCGATGGATCCCGATCAAGAATGACCTTTTTGCGATGAATGGTATCAATGAAGATGGTGTCTTCTGTTTTATTCGTATAAACTCTTAGGATTTGTCCCTTTTGGTATGGAGTCACTACAGGCACTATTTCTGAGATACAGGTATCATTGTATTTGGCGCCCCGGAATACCTCCCTTATGGTCATTTTAACGAGATAAACCTGGCTCACCATATCAGGAGCAAGGGACGGGTGCTGGTGGCAGAAGTGGTCCAGA
>JALVSJ010000384.1:0-2061 GCA_027024445.1 Desulfobacterales bacterium | reverse complement strand
GTTGATCTCAAGGGGGAGATCCTGGTAGCCAGGTTTGTCCTGGATATTGATAACCCTGGTATCAGCACATTGATATATGTAATAGGGCACGTAACGCTCTGTGACCTCACCATTTATGGACAGTCCCAAAAATAGTGAAAGTGCCGCTGTCTTAACCCTGTTGTTAGCAAGAAATAGATCTCTGCTTTTCTGATATCCGTTGGCTATGCGCAGTACCTCGGCGCCTTCAGGCACTGAAAACCAGATGTATTGACCTATCCCACTGCCCTTGGCACCCTCGCTCCAGCATGTTTTCAGGTCCTTGTCGAAGGCCCTGATTATAGAGTAGGGGCCATATGTGTTGTCCCCTGCTGGAGGTAACTCCGATGAACTCCCCAGGGCTGTGGCATTCCAGTCCATGAGGTAAATCTTGCCGCGATACCCGCACGCTCCGGTCTCTGCTGCCCAGAGGCCTGAGCAGGAAAGCAGGCTTACTAATGCTGCTATGGAGACAATAGCCCAGCATCGCAAAAGGCTCTTATTCATCAAGTCATGCCTGTCCAAAATCGGTTTCTTAATGATAGGCAGGGGAACGGGATGTTCCCGGAGCGGCGTCATTTCAGCCCTGGAGCAGGATAGCGCAAGGGCTGGAATCCGCAGTGAGCGGAGCCATGATGGCGCAGCGAACGTAGCGAAGGGAATATGCTGTTTCACTGCCAAAGGCAGTACTGTCATCAAGTGGCCTCTCAGTACAGCAAGTTTTTATCTGAATGTGGTGGGTGTGATTCAGTAAACAGGGTGGGTTGCTAAAGGAATGGTGCTGGTAGCGACCTCAATGGAGCTTATCCTGTTTGTTTTGTTCACAGCCACGACTGTTGAGAGCATCGGCATTACATACAAAAAGATGAAGGAAAAATAAAGGAGAAAGGTATGCGTTGCCTGGGCGCTGAAGCAAATGAAGGAGGCATGATCCCTGTAACATTTCCCCACAAGGCGAGCAAAGAAAAAAGATATAAGAGCCCTCATCATGGCTCCAAACCATGATATGAGCGCACCCCACAGGGTGCCGAAGATCATGCCATTGGCCAGGTGATAAGGAAGTGAGGCTTGTGGATGCCCTCGATTGCATAAGATGCAAGGCGTGTGTAAGGCAGTGTCCCAAGAATGCCTTGAAGATCCTTTTGACATACCAGCGAGGGACTATAAGATGAGCGAAGCTAAGGGACCAAAGGTGAAAAGACGGTACTATCGTATTGCGTGGACTTATGATTTCATGGAAGGGCCGATGGAGGCGTTCCTGGCGAGTAAGTGGTGAAAAACACCTTCGTTTCTTGCTCTGTGCCGAATCCTGTCAAAGGGCTTGGAGAGCTGAAAAAGGGTTTGCAAGGCCACGGGGAGGCTGATTTTAATAGAGCATGTCCGGCCTCCTGGAAATGTACTTGGCACCGTATTTGATCTGTTGAATCCTCTGGTAGTGAGAATGGTAGGGTTCAATATAAGTCGGAAAACACTCGATAACATGAGAAGGGCATGGTGGAATATGATCAGCCTCAAGCCGCTTTCGTCACAGATCATTTGGTGGATAGAGTTATGCCCTTAACACTTACTTGCAGGTATGTATGTGCTCCGTGACAAGTTGATCTTAGTTGTTCATCTACTGAGGATCTAGTACGGTCCTGAAACCCACCTCTTCGAATGCTTCCCATGGTTTTCGAGCAAGCGGGGCTGGGACAGGTGAAGTATCTTGCTTGCCCCCTCCGAGTCCTCCTAAAACCACATATTCTGCCTTCTCGTGTCTGGTGAATATTGGAGACCTCATTATTCCCCACTCACTAATGTTCCCGTTTAACCCACGTATACCAAGACTATTAGGCTTGGAGTTGAGCACTGGAGATGGGAACTGTGGAGGTTCAGCGCTTTGAGAAAGTGAGGGAGATGAGACCTGAGGTGGCCCGTGCATCATCTCCATCATACTCGAAGACGATGACCATTCCGAGTCTTCGCGTTGAGGTTGGGTTGGAGGATTGGGTAAAGAGCTAACCTGTCCGCCTTTTAATAATGAATACACCCACTCCATGGCGG
>JALVSJ010000383.1:1030-3929 GCA_027024445.1 Desulfobacterales bacterium | reverse complement strand
GCCTTAGAGACTGTTGAATAACGCTAAAATGCTCCATATCAAGTCATTCCCGCGAAGCTTGTCCTCGACCTGATCGGGGAGCGGGAATCCAATTTCTTCAAGATGTTATGGATTCCCGCCCGCCTGACGATCGGGCAGGCTTCCGCGGGGGTGACAGAAAAAAGGACTTCTTCGACAGATTCTTAATGCGTTGTGGGACGGGATATGCCATATCTTTTCAACTTGGCATACAAGGTGTTCCGGCTAATACCCAAGCGCTCGGCAGCCTTTTTCTTATTCCATCCGCACTCTTCCAAGACCTGTCCGAGAAATATTTTTTCATGCTCTTCCAGTGTAACATGATCAACGGAGTCTCGTTCATGAACCGAGACCTGCTCGAAAAGAAACCTGGGCAGGTCGGCCGGATGGATAATCTCATCTTTCGCCAGTAGAACAGCATGTTCGATGGTATTTTCAAGCTCCCTTACATTCCCAGGCCAATCATAGTTCATGAGCAGCCGCATGGCCTCAGGGTCTACCTCCATTACTTTTTTGTGGCTTTGCGATGATAGGCTAGCCCTTATGAAATGCTTTACAAGAAGGGGAATGTCATTTCTTCTTTCGCGGAGGGGAGGCATATGGATGGGGATAACATTGAGGCGGTAATATAGGTCCTCGCGGAATGCGCCCTCTTTTACTTTTTCCAGAAGATCTTTGTTTGTTGCTGAAATTACCCTAACATCCACTTTCAAGGTCCTCTCACCGCCTACCCTTTCGAACTTATGCGTTTGAAGGACCCTGAGCAATTTAATCTGAGCAGAAGGAGGCATCTCCGCCACTTCATCAAGAAACACGGTCCCACCATTGGCTTGTTCAAAGCGTCCGATCTTCCTCTTCACTGCTCCGGTAAAAGCCCCCTTTTCATGCCCGAACAACTCACTTTCGATAAGGGTCTCAGGGTATGCCGAGCAGTTTATTACGATAAAAGGCTTCCCTCGCCTGGAGCTTCGTTCATGGATAGCCTGGGCCACCAGCTCCTTCCCCGTTCCGCTTTCCCCCTGAATTAACACCGTTGCATCCGTGGGAGCCACGTCTTCTATCAGCTTATAAATGACCTGCATCTTGGGGTCTTTCCCGATTATTCCCGAGAATTCTCTCTTTTCTTCCAGTTTTTTCCGAAACTCCAACATTTCTTTATGGTGTGCCAGGGCCCGCCCCAATACACTGCTGGCCTCTTTTAAGATCATGCTGCCCATACGAATGTCTTGATCCGTGCAACGGCACTTGCGAGTGCATGACGAGATCAGAGCTCCTATGGGTTTGCCTTCATTAGGTACTGGTATAACGTTTACCTTGCTGCCATCGGCCAATTCCTTTGGCAGGAAAGCTTCTGGCAGAGATGCAGTTTCTATCTTCCTCGGCTCATTCCCATCTCCCAGTACCTCGTAGCAAATTTGGGAGGGCGGACCCTCAAGCACCTTACTCTGCCCTCTTATATCCAGAAAAAATTGGCTGCTATTCCTGTCTGTAAGAAGGAGACCAACCCTGGCGCATTTCAGCACTGCCCCCAGGCGTCGTACGAGATGTAACCCCAGGTCATCCAGGTCCTTAAGACTGCCTATCTCCCTGACAATGGAACAAAATATGCGCGCCTGGCTATGGGTTCGTTCCAGTTCTCCGGTCTTTTCCTCCAGCTTTGCTGTATAATTCTCGATCCTTCCCATCATGTGGTTGAAAGAGCGTGACAGAGTTGACAATTCAATTGTTCTTGGCTCACCTATCCTTACCCCCTTTTCCCCCATATCCACCCGTTTTATTGCTGTGGTAAGCTCTGACAATGGATTTATAATCCGTCTAATGAAAAAAAAGGCCGATATTACTGCTATTGCCACGATCGTTAAGGTAACCAGCCCAATTTGCACCCAGAGACTTGTTATCTGTTTATGATAAGGTTTTTCAGAAAAGCCCATACGCAGCACACCCGCCCTGCCCTCAAATATAGGCCAAGCAATGTCAAGATAGGTCTGTCCTGTAGTTGAGGCTATCCTTTTAATTGCGAATTCTTCTCTTTCCTGGGGATCGTTCACCGTAAGTAGGGCAGCGGGCACGCCTTTTTCGAAGGTGTGAGCCAAGATGTCACCATCTCTTGTCACAAATGCATAGGATATGGAGGGATGGCTTCGAATTTGATAATCAAGCATTTTCTGAAGCGCCACCCTGTCATTTATCAGAACCTTTTCAACCGCCTCAAGGGCCACTGCGTGAGCAACATTCTCTGCCTGTGCCGACATAGCCTGCTTCAAGCTCTTCGCATACCTCTGGGTAATCAGAAGAGCGATAGAAATACCACTGCCAATCACCAGCAAGCTTGCTGAGATAATGATTTTTCCTCTTAAGGTCTTCAAGAACAATGTTTATCCCCTGTCGATTTGTGCCAACAACCTCGCCATTTCCCTAATTGGTTCATACCAATCTTCCCTGGGTTTTATGAACTTATCCACCATGATCTGGTTTAGTATGTCACGACCTTCTTCATCCTTGTCCATACCGTATATCACTCTTGCGATCTTGCTCCTCAAGCCCTCAGACATGGCCTTAGAGACCACAATTGGTGGATTACCAAATGGCCTTGATCTCATTATCACTTTAGTTTGAGTCACACGTTGGGGATTTTGCGACGAATAGTAGTCCCATACAAGGCCATCCACCGAAGCCCCGTCTACCAGGTGCCGGGAAACGGCCATGAGGGAATTGCTATGGCTGTACGTAAATATGGATTTCTTAAAAAAAGTCTTAGGGCTCTCGCTCATTTTGTAAAGCCAATAAAGAGGAACCAATCGACCGGTGTTCGACTCTGGATCAGTGAAGGCAAAGACTTTTCCTCTCAGGTTTTCAAGCTTCGTGATATTGCTATCCCTAT
>JALVSJ010000383.1:0-1020 GCA_027024445.1 Desulfobacterales bacterium | reverse complement strand
GAACTATGAGGTAGGCGCGGTAAAACGGACTTCCCCTTACAACAGGTGCTGCAATCAAATCGAACCCTGCCTTTTCTTTGTAAATGGCATAGGGGCCTGAGCAGATGAAAGCCAAGTCAATTGCACCTTTGCTCAAGAGCTCATTTACTTCCTGATAGGTCTTTCTTTGAATGAAGGTTACTTTATGTCCAGTCTTCTTTGCTATGTAGCGAAGCAGTCGATTGTAAGCTATGAAAGTGTCTTCCGGAGACACCATGGCTGCCACAGCAACTCGTAGCTGCGGTGCACCATCGTGAGACCTGGCCCTCTTGTCTGGTAGGGTTTTAGTGAAATCTATAACAGGGATATCCCCGGAGCCGCTGCATCCGAAAGCTACCAGGCAGATTATCACTGCCAGCAGATTTCCTGCTTGTTGAGGACATAATTGCGGCTTAAGTGCGGGCATCGCCTTGGTCTACAAGCTCATGAAACCGTTACAGCCTCTTGTAGTTCATCCGAACGCAGTAGTTCCCATGCTTCTTTGAATCTGGCATACTTACCCCCGGCCCTCACGCTCTCCGGGTTGAGGGATACTATCCTCCTTGGCATGAATTGATGAGGAATCACATAGTGGGTTACTTTTTTCCTGCCCTCGCAGCGAAGTACCAGGAAATCAAATTCGTCTGGTGCCCATGCAAAGTTGTTGAACCTGTAATAATAAACATTGCCAATCCTGAGAGGTGATCTGCAGCGCCTCACTCCAACGGTCTTACCGTTTGAGAGCTGAAAATAGAATCTGGCCTTTTTTCTTAACTCATAATCCAATCCTACCGAGCGAATGAGCTCACCTATCTCTTTAAGGTAGGGCCGATTCTTGCCTTGTTTTATCTCTTCAGCAATGCGTTGTTCTCTCCTCAGCCGCAGCTTTGCCTGGCGCATTTCACCATATGATACTCCATATATCTTTTTATAAATGTGCCGAGCGTACTCACGGGTAAAACCAAAAGTGCGGGCCACATCACTCAGATTAGAAGATACCTT
>JALVSJ010000382.1:312-3933 GCA_027024445.1 Desulfobacterales bacterium | reverse complement strand
CTCTATGGGACACGGAAAGGCCTTTACGGGCGTTTTGCTCTACAAGGAGAAAAGAGACTCCATCGCGGTTCATGGCCCTTATCTGCTCAAAAATGGTATCCACGACATTTGGCGCCAACCCCAGGGAGGGCTCATCCAACAGCACAAGGTGTGGCTTGAGAAGGAGGATCCTGCTCAGCGCCAGGAGTTGGCGCTCTCCACCAGACAGCTCACGCGCTGGAATAGTTCTCTTTTTTCCGAGATTAGGAAACCTATCAAACACCTCGCTAATTGATTGATCAACTGCTTCACTATTTTCCACCAGTATACCAGCTATTTCGAGGTTCTCCTTGACCGTCAAGTTCGGGAAAATGTTATCTCCTTGAGGTATAAATATCATTCCAAGTTTGCCCTTTTCCCCTGGCTCAACATTGGTCACCTCTTTTCCTAGGAACATAACTTGCCCTTTAACAGGTATAAGTTGCCCTGCCACTGTCCTCAGTACCGTTGATTTACCTGCCCCGTTGGGGCCAATAATGCATACTATTTCACCCTTGCTTACAGAGATGTTGATATCATGGATGATGATCATCCCGTTATACCCGGCACTCACATCTATCACGTCAAGCAACATGCTCCTCCCTTCCAAGATATGCGTCTATCACGCCCTGATCCCGCCTTGCTTGCTGCGGTGTTCCATGAAATATTAGCTTTCCCGCATCCAAGACAAACACCTCATCACACATTTCAGATACAAAGGGCATATTGTGCTCTATGAGAAAGATCTTGATCCCTTGATCCCTCAGTTGCATGAGGATTTCCATTATCTTTCTTATAAGCGTTGGGTTTATCCCTGCTGTGGGCTCATCGAGAAGCACAATCTTTGGCCTTGCCATTAGCACTCTTCCCAGTTCCAGTAACCTTTGCTGGCCGTAGCTGAGATTACCCGCAAGTTCATTTGCCACCCTCCCGAGTTGGAGCTTGTCAAGTATTTCATGGGCCCTTTCTCTATATCTTGTCTCCTCTTGTTTAACCTTTCCTCTTTCGAAAAACACTGCACTTAGCCTTTCACCTGCCTGATCCGGCGCAGAGGCCATAAGATTATCCAGAGTGGTCATGAAAGGGAGCACACGGGTTTGTTGGAACGTGCGCACAAGTCCCATTCGGCTTATTACATGAGGGGGGAGCCCGCTGATGGGTACATCCCGATAATAGATTGACCCTGAATCCAGCTTATAGAATCCACTTATGAGGTGAAATAGCGTGGTTTTTCCGCTCCCATTGGGCCCCACAAGCCCGCTGATACCTTGCACTGCAAGCTCAAAGCTCACATGATCAACAGCAACCAGTCCTCCGAATTTCTTGGTTGCCTGTTCTATTCTCAGGACACTCATGCCTTTTTCTCCGAGATGATTCCGCCAGGCCTTTTCATCATAATGGCTACCAGCACTGCACCATAGACCATACCCTGTAAAGGGGCCACAAAGCGCCCCCATTCAGTGGGAATAGGCAAAAAACGGATGATCTCACCCGTGGCAACCACTAGGAAGGCCCCAAGTACAGGCCCCCAGCTTGTGCCCTTTCCCCCTAGAACCACACAGAGAAGCACGAGGATAGTCTCATTTATTGTAAAATCAGATGGACTTATAAATGTTATGTAATGAGCCCAAAAGGCCCCTGCAAGCCCTGCTAGGACCGAGCCAACTGTTATGATCTTCACTTTGAAAGATAAGACGTTCTTGCCAAAGGCCTGTGCCACGAATTCATCCTCTCTGATGACCTTCAGGACCCTCGCAAAGGGAGAATTAATTATTTGCCTGGTAAAGAAAAAGACCCCTATGGCCAAGAGCGCGGTCAATAACAGGAACGTGGGCAGGGACGCCACGCCCTCCCCTATCCACTCTGGCCTAGGGATGCCTGGAAGCCCCATTGGGCCGCGGGTGAGCCATTCCTCATTTACGAAAAAAAGCCTTACCATCTCGGCGAACACTAATGTGGCAACACCGAAATAGTCCCCGGTGAGCCTCAAGGCTGGAAAGGCAAGGAGAAACCCGGCAACCCCGGCACAGGCCATACCACACAGCGCACTTAATGGCACAGGTATTCCTGAAATGCTAAGGAGTGCAGAGGTGTACGCCCCTATTCCAAAGTAAGCAACCTGTCCGAAATTATATAGGCCTGCAAAGCCCAGTTCCAGGTCCAAGGAAATGGCAAAGATGCAATAGATAAGGGCGAGTGTGAGAATGTGAAGTGCATAGCCCATTATCGTACACCTCCGGCAACGGCAAAAAGGCCCCTTGGACGAAACAGCAGGACGAGAATAATCGCAGCAAATGAGATGAAGTCCTTATATCCTGGAGAGAAAAAGGCCACACTAAGATTCTCTGCGATCCCTATGAATAGCCCTCCCAAAAGCGCTCCCCAAACGTTTCCAGCACCTCCCACGAGCACTGCTGCAAATGCCTTGATGAGGTTTGTCAGCCCCATTGTAGGCTCCAGGTTGGTATCCATGGCCAAGAGTACCCCCCCAAACCCCGCAAAAATAGAAGCCAGTGCCCAAACACTCACCCTTACTTTCTTCAGACTTACACCCATGATTGATGCCAGTTCCATGTTGTCAGATACCGCCCTCAATGACTTGCCCAATAATGTTCGGGTAAGCAACAAATAGAGAAAGGCGAGGAACGATACTGCCGAGAGAATCATTATTAGTTGCAGAAAAGTCACGCTCAACCCAAAGAACACCAATCCCCTCGTAGGCTCAAGTCCAAACGAAAGCAGATCTGAGCCCCAAAAAAGTCTGATGGCATTTCGCAGGAAATAGGAGAGTCCTATGGAAGCGATCAGAAGAGTAATACGGCTGCTCTTCCTGAGAGGGTTGAATACTAACTTATCCTGCCCGAGCCCTAAAAGGGCAGTGACAGCCATAGCAGGGATTACGGACAGACACAACGGCAAAGAGATGGGGGGCTTATAGAAAAGAAGAGTCAGATAAGCCCCCCAAGCGATAAGCTCTCCATGGGCAAAGTTTATGAAACCAAATACACCATAGACCATAGTGAGCCCTACAGCGAACATGGCATACACAGAGCCTGCAATCAGCCCGTCGAGTAAAAGCTGTAAGTAATAGCTCACTTTCTATGGTCTCTTGAACAAGATCCTGAATGACATTTCCTACTTGTAGTCTGTAATTACACCCCCCTTTACGATCCACCGGCCATACTGGGCTCCTACATCGCCGTTTTCATCAAACGTCTTATCCCCGGTAGCCCCCATATAGCCCTTGCTCACCCGAATGAGCGCTTCCCTTATATCATCAGGTGACATGGATTTCGCTGCTGCAAGGGCCTTTGCTGTCAGTTTGACCATGTCATAATTATATGCACCAAATATGGGGAGCTTCTTTCCAGGATATTTCTTTTTCCAGCCCTGCACATATGCCTTGTATTGGGGTGTGTCCTGGGAGAATGTGGGATACGTGCCGATGACTCCTTCAGCAGCCTTGCCTGCCAAGGCAATCAATTTCGGAGATTTGGCTGCAGAGCCCATTATCCACTGGACTTTTACTCCCATCTCATAGGCTTGCTTGAGCATTGTTGCGGCTTCTTTTACGTATGTCAGGTTAACCACGGCCTTGGGGTG
>JALVSJ010000382.1:0-302 GCA_027024445.1 Desulfobacterales bacterium | reverse complement strand
CTGGAGGAGGTCGGAAGGGAATACCCGAAATACATATGATCCGCACTTGCTTATGCTTGCTGCCGCACTCTCCGCACCAATGAGCACAGTGTGGTTGCGCTGTGCAATGGGGCAAACTGCCAGAAAATTGGAACTGGCAGCAGGTCCAAAGATAACGGGAAAATGGTGAATGGTAATCAGCTTCTGGATAGCAGACACAGAGCCCTTGGAGGTCGAATTGTTGTCTTCAAAATATATCTTCATTGGCTTTCCATTGATCCCGCCCGCAGCATTGACTTCGTCCAAGGCCACCAGCATAGCAC
>JALVSJ010000381.1 GCA_027024445.1 Desulfobacterales bacterium | reverse complement strand
TTTTGTTAAATGAGGGAAGGCTTGCAAATGAGCTGCGCGACCTAGGGGTAACCGTCAGAGTAATTGACGAGAAGGTTACCCCTTTCTTTGGCATTGTGAAGCTGATTCGAAGAGCGCTCAGGGGATTCCAACCTGGTATAGTACACACCCACAGGTACAAGGAGAACATACTTGCACGGTGGGCTTTGAGGGGCCAGCAGAGGCCTGGATTAATAGCGACTCAGCATGGGATGCCCGAAAATTACAAGGGTCTATCCAGCCTAAAGCATTCAATGGTGTTGCAGTACAATTTCCACATTCTCAGAAAGCGCTTTGACAAAGTAGTTGCAGTCTCCAAGGACATTTCAAGGTATTTTTCGAATGATTTAGGCTTCGCTGAAGATAAAATACAGGTCATTCACAATGGAATAGAGATACCTCAAAATCCAAAGGCCCTAAAATCTGAGGACGAATTTGTAGTAGGCTCATGTGGCAGATTGTTTCCAGTCAAGGACTACTCGTTAATGATAAAGGTTGCAGAAGAGTGCACAGAACGAAACAAAAATATACGCTTCGAGCTTGCGGGTGATGGCCCGGAAATGCAAGATCTTAGAGATCTGGTAGCTCGTCTAGGATTGGAGGATAGGTTCACCTTTAAAGGGCATGTGGATGATATGGACGATTTCTACCGGGGGCTGGATGGATTCATCAATACATCCCTGCACGAGGGAATCCCCATGAGCGTCCTTGAAGCGATGTCTTTTGGCCTTCCCATAGTGGCGCCAAATGTAGGTGGATTGCCAGAAATAATAGAAGACGGGATAGAAGGATTTCTGGTTGATGAGAGAGACCCCTCGCTATTTGCTGAAAAGTGTAGGTTGCTTTGCGAGGACAAGGAGCTATGGCGGCGCATGAGTAAAGCAGCCAGACAAAAAGTCAAGCGGTGCTTTTCTGTAAATGTGATGGCCGAAAAATATTATAATCTCTACTTGTCGCTAAGTGGCATGAGATGAGACTGTGAAGTTCTCTTTACTCATTAGATCCCTCCTTGCGTTTTCCTTATTCAAATTAGGGGTAACTCGCAGAAAAATAAGACGCCACTCAAAGGAAGGGTTCCTCATTCTCATGTATCATAGAATCCTGCCCCTCCACAAGGTGGACCACAAAATACAACCAGGAATGTACGTACTTGACAAGACATTTAAAACGCATCTCGTTTTTCTAAAGAGATTTTTCGCAATCATTTCTCTGAATCAGTTAGCTAGGGGAACAACCGGCTTTCCTGAGTCGAGCGGCAAACCGATCTGTTGCCTCACATTCGATGACGGGTGGGCCGACTTTTATGACTACGCGTATCCTTTATTGAAGTCCCTCAATGTTCCTGCAACAGTTTTTTTACCCACGGACTACATTTCATCAACCAAAAGGTTCTGGACAGACGCACTTGCTGATCTGATTGAAAGAGATATTGAGCTCAAAGCTGACAGTGTTACTAGCAAGAACCCTCTCAGGGAGACTATCTCGGAAATAAACAGGCTGAAAACAGGCTTTGAAAAAAAGCTGGAATATGCCATTGAGAACCTAAAAAAGTATCCACAGCATATTATCGACAAAATTTTGGAGGACTCAGCCTCGGCACATGAGCCCTCAATAGGGGATAACATGCCACTTTTCTTGAATTGGAAGCAGGTTCGCGAGATGAGAAGCAGTAACTTAGTTTCTTTCGGCTCTCACACCTGCGGACACAGAATTTTGACGACCTTGAAGGAAGAAGAAATACACAGTGAACTTGAAGAGTCCAAGGAAAAATTGTTAGAGGAAGATGTGTGTGACGAGGGCTTTATACCGTTTTGCTATCCGAACGGTAACTATAGTTCCAAGATAGTGCAAATGGTCCGAGAAGCAGGCTATCATATGGCCGTCACCACAAACAATGGCTGGAATAAGAAAGATGCAGACTTGTTCACGTTAAAAAGGATAGGGATACATAATGACATGACATTTACTCCGGCCATGTTTCTAGAGAGAGTTGCAAGAGGCTGAATTATGAAACTGAAATAGCCTAGCAGGAAATATGGCATGGTTTTGGCATAATGATAATTGCGTAATAATGCTAGTATCAGGGAGAACTCCGATGATGAGAAAATCAGTGTGTTCCGCTTTCATCTTTTGTGTAGCGTTTTTGCTAGGAGCTGTGGCTTTTGGGGCACAGGTTCATCTGGCATGGGATCCTAGCTCTGGTCAGGTGGACGGATATAGGATTTATTATGGGACCACGCCCGGGAGTCACCCCACCAGGGTAGAGGTGGGCAATGTCACTGACTACCTGGTGACGGGGCTGCAAGATGCCACTACCTATTATTTTGTGGTAAGGGCTTATAATCAGTACGGAGAGAGCGGTGATTCCAATGAGGTTTCCTGGTATTCTGGAGACGCATCTGGTACCGCAAGGACAGTGACATTTGGTAATGCGTCAGGTGCGGATTATCCAAATACTGTCCAGGATACCTTCCTTAATATAAATAATGATGTGAACGCAACCAAACAGACTCTCAATACCTACACATGGCCTACGGATAGGGTGGCCAATGCCATAGTGATGAAGTGGGACTTGTCGCCGTTGCCCGCTGATGCTGAGGTCCAGAGTGCAATTCTTTATTTGTATCTGGAGAGCAGTGGTGGCGATGATCAGTATGAAGTATCTGTGCACAAAATCATAAACTATGATCCCAATATTGCACAGTGCAATGGCTATACCTATGACGGAACCAATGGATGGACACCCAATACCCAGTGTTACAACAACGTCCCCCTTGCCCAGGCAGACATCGCACAGGCTGAGGACACAAAGGTCATTGACAAGAACCTAGGTTACAAGGCTTGGAACGTGACACAGATGGTGAGGGATTGGGTCTCTGATCCGTCAAACAACTACGGACTCCTGCTTAATTCCGACAAAACTGCATCAGCAGACAGCTTTCGATTCTTCGCCTCAACCGAGGATACAGACGGTAGCAAACGGCCCAAGCTGGTAATAACCTATACGAGCAACCTTGAGCCCGATACCACTCCTCCTGGTGATGTCACAAATGCCTCCATCACACCAGGTACCGGGCAATTAACCCTCAGTTGGACCAACCCCACAGACAGCGATCTTGCCGGTGTCATGATAAGATACAGGACAGATGGAACATATCCGCAAAACGCCACTGACGGGCAACCGGTACCAAATGGAAATAATGGAAGGATACCGGGCAGTCCAGGTGAGTCAATGTCCTATACCCATAATAACCTTGATCCAACCCTGCACTACTACTACGCCATTTTCACATACGACAACGCCGGCAATTACAGCCACACCGTGTTCCTTGATGCTCAGCCATTGCCTCCTGATAGCGGCAACCAGGCTCCAAGCGCATCCATTGCCGCGTCACCCACATCAGGCGAATCTCCTCTCACAGTAAGCTTTTCAGGCTCAGGCAGTGACAGTGACGGCACCGTAGCATCATACCTATGGAACTTTGGTGATGGTACTACCTCGACCTCACAAAACCCAACTCACACATACCAGCGTGTCTCTTCAGACACACAGTATACCGTAACCCTTACGGTAACCGACAACGACGGTGCCACAGGCCAGGCCACCACCACTATCACCGTCAACCCCGACTCCACACCACCTTCACCACCATCCGGCATCACTGTAGAATGACGAAGCTGGGCAGCTAGAGCGCTCGGCAGCTAGGCCACCCAAAACACCGGCCCGGGTGTGGCAAACCCGCCACCCCGGGTTTTTTTCACCCCACTCCTCCACTCCCCCTCTTTACCCATATCGCGTCAAGAACCTGTCGAAAAAGTTATTTGTGAGGTAGATTTTTTTAGCTGTTCAAGTGACCTGTGATTTTGTAACCGCCTTTAAACATTGATCTATTTTGTTTGGGGTATTGGTTTAACATTTTGAAA
>JALVSJ010000380.1 GCA_027024445.1 Desulfobacterales bacterium | reverse complement strand
AAAAGACAGCGACTTTCTGTACAATTATTGTGATCCTTTCCACCATAGCGGGGCTGATTTACGGCTGGATTGCCGCATAACAAGAAGAACACCGTGAGGGGATAAGGGAAAATAACTGGTGGCTATGAGTTCCCAGGACATTAAACAGATTATGGTTGGAGGACACCTAGTGGGAATAATAGGGCTCCAGGAAGCGCTGGAGCAGATCGCCAAGGTATATTCCGCCGATATGGACGATGAGAGACTTAAAGGTGAACTCCTGGAAGTCTTGAAGCGAAAAAATTACATCCCGGCCAGAGCAGAAGAGGAATACGCCAGGGCCTTTTTGCGTGAGTTCAAGAAATTCATGAACATGCCCTATGAAGAAGACACTGCCCAAGGGCTTGACGTGAAAATCCTCGGGCAGGGCTGTGCCAGATGCGATGCCCTTGTGGAACAAGTGATGAGGATCATGGGACAAACAGGCATCGTGGGCAATGTTGAACACATAAAAGATCTCAAGGAAATAGCCAAATACGGCGCAATGGGCTCCCCAGCCCTGGTGATCAACGGAGAGGTAAAATCTGTGGGGACAGTTCCCCCAGAGGCCAAGATTCGAAAGTGGATTGAGGAGGCCTACAATAGCAGCGGGCCCTAGATCGGGCCTAATACAAGTTAGACTCTACTCAAAGGGCGCCTTTATGCCCATAACAAAAACTCAAGACAGGGGAGGTACTTAAAATGGAAGAACTACAAGAACTATTTCAGGTTGGCCTGAGATTTCACGGACACAAATGCCCGGCCATGCCCATGGGTCTGCGTGCAGGATTGGCAGCCATGAGGACTCTTGGAGTTAAAAGAGCTCAGGACAAGGAGCTAATCGTAAAGTCAGAAACAGGAAAAGGCCATGCTGCAGGTTGTTTTCTCGATGGCATAATGGTTGCCACGGGGGCCACTTACGGAAAATCCAACATCGAAAAGCTCTATTACAACAAGATGGCTTTTACCCTTATTGATGCGGAAACTGGCAAGGCTGTCCGCGTTTCACTTAAGCCTGACTTCTTCGAGAAGGCATTAAATTCACCATTTGTACAAAAGCGAAAGGCTGGTGTTCCACCCCAAGATGTGGAGCCAGAGATCACTGATCCATTGGTAGAGCGGATCTTGAGCGTGCCCGAACCCGAGTTTCTCGACATAGCTGAAGTTCACCAGGTGGAAGTCAAAAAGGGCAAAGGCGTATTCGAGGCAAAAAGGTGTGAGAAGTGTGGGGAGCTTACTTTTGTAAACAAATTGCGAGTGGGGCTTGATGGAAAACTCCTGTGCATACCTTGCTCTGGTTACGATGAATAACTAGTTTAGAGGGTTGTCGGACAGTATCTGTCTGATAACCCTTCTACAGGAGGACAAAATGCTTATTGCCGCAGTTACCGCCGTAATCCTGGTTCTGGCCTTTATCTTTTCAATGCTGGGCCTTGGTGGAGCTATGCTCTATATACCGGTATTTCATTGGTTTGGCTATGACTTCAAGTCCGTAGCCATCCCAACCGGGCTGCTGTTAAATGGTATTACTGCTCTATCTGCAGCAGTTTACTATTTGCGTTCTAAGATGGTTGACGTCAAAGGCTCAATTCCTTTGATTGTCTCATCATTCATAGGAGCACCTGTAGGAGCCTATTTCACAAAGCTTGTCCCCACACGAATTCTAATACTGCTATTTGCAATCGCTATGGTATTTGCCGGCGGGAGGATGCTACTGACCTCCGGGCAGGCTGACAAAGAAAAGATGATGGCCTTTAAGACCCGGGCAATTCTTATGTCCATCGGAGGGTTTTTTATAGGCTTTATTGCGGGCCTTCTTGGAGTTGGCGGCGGATTTCTTTTTGTGCCCATGATGATTGCAATGGGGTATGCAACAAAACGGGCTGCGGCCACCAGCTCATTTGTCGTTATTTTCTCTTCGTTCTCGGGGTTTGCCGGCCATGTGGCAGAAGGCCATTTTAATTGGCCATTGATGATCGCCACCTCAATAGCGGTCATTGTGGCATCTCAGATCGGTGCAAAGGTCATGAAAGAGAAGATGAAAGCCCGTTGGATAAAGCAGATGTTTGCTGTTGTACTTCTTGGAGTTGCCGCCAAGCTCCTTATCAAGTTGTATCTGTGATAAACGTAAGCTCGCTGTACTCATAGATGGCGGGTCGGAGATGAAATTAGGTGTACCATAGCGATGGCTAGAGTTAGATCATATATTATTAATATGTCGGCGCGGAGCAACAATACAATTAAAAGGGTAGAAGTCGCTCTAATGGTAGGGGCCTTGGCTTTTTTCTCTTTGCTTTGGTACACGCTACCGGTTTATGGCCGACAATTGTCGTTTGATGGTCAGGTCAGGGAGAGGTTTGAATACTTCAACGGACTAAATAAAAGGGCTTACGGGAACCACTCCATTGACGCGAAGGGAAAGAAAAGAGGTGAGTCAGACGACCGCCTTCTGGTACAGCGAATCATAGCGGGGTTTACCTACAAGCAGAGCCCCAGGATTACTTATTCCCTTCATATGTACGACGCAAGGGTGTGGGGATGGTCGCTCGACGAAGACGATTTCATCAAGAACAAGGGGACCTCGGATGAATTTGTCATGGACCCCTATGAAGAGCATTTCGAACTCTATGATGCCAACATACAAATTAAAAACATCCTGTTTAATGGGTTCGGGGCAATAATCGGGAGACAAAAAATATGGTATGGGGACAAGCGGATCTTTGGGCCAGGCGGGTGGGGTAACTCGATTGGTTGGATTTGGGATGCTGCACGATTTTCTTACAAAAAAAATCACAATTTTATTGACGCATGGTATGGCCAAACAAAGACGAAAGATCCCGATTCATTCAGCCTAGTGCATAAGCATGCTTACCAGGGCATTGGCATGTATTCACATTTCCTGCTAACGCATACAGCGGCCCTGGAGCCCTTTTTCGCATGGAAGAACAATTTATTTCATGATGAGCATCCCGAAGAGCGAACTATATATTATGGTGCAAGATTTACTGAATCGGATTTCCATGGCCTAAACCTTGATATTACCTATGCCCGAGAGGGTGGAGAAATAGGAGACAAAAACGTAAGGGCATATGCGTACGTGGCAAAGTTGGGTTACCGGTTCAAAGCTCTACCCATGAAACCAAACCTGGTGTTGGGGAGGGTATTTGCCAGCGGTGACAGCCGGCCTTCAGATGGCACTGTTAAGACATTTGTCAGGCCATTTGGTTCAACTGACGGGGAACATTATGGAAGAATGGACATCATGTTCTGGGCAAATCTGGTGGACAATCAGATCAATCTATATCTGCAGCCCACTAAACACTCAAATCTTAAGATCGCATATCACGACTTCAACCTGGATAAACACCAGGACACCTGGAGCTATTACAAGTACAAGAACAAGCCAGGAAATTCCTATACTCATTTGGGAGACGAATTAGACTTTCAGTTGAAATACAGGGTTTCTAAGGCTCTCAGCCTCCAGGCAATCTATGCCTATTTCTGGGCAGGTGACTTTGTAAGAAAAAATGTGGAGGATAACAATGCAGAAAGGATCTTTCTGCAATTTACGTATAGATTCAAGTTTAATTCAATTTCTTAGGTAAACAACTTATCGCAAGGGAGGTGTGGCACAATGGTAGACATAAAGGTTCTTGGCCCAGGCTGCGCCAGATGTCAGGCAGCAGAGAAAAATGTCAAGGATGCTATAAAAGAGCTAGGCATAGATGCGAATGTGGAAAAAATAGAAGACGTTATGAAGATCGCCAAATTTGGCGTTTTTGCCACTCCTGCAGTTGTAATTAACGGTGATGTAAAATGTGTGGGTAAGGTTCCTACAGTGGAAGAAGTTAAGAAATGGATTACTGGATGATCAGGAGGTGAGAAGAATGGCTGATGAATGCTGCACCTCGAATGCATCCAACGT
>JALVSJ010000379.1 GCA_027024445.1 Desulfobacterales bacterium | reverse complement strand
CATCATGGTTGACCTTGGAAAATTACCTCGCCTCGTGAATGTGATCATGTATCCCCACCCGAAATCTATTTTGTTCTGGGATATGATTGTCTTAAATGGTTATCTGATCTTGAATATCCTTGTAGGGTGGAACGCATTGGCAGCTGAACGCAAGGGCGTCCATTATAAGACGTGGGTAAAGGTGTTGGCCTATGTTTCAATTCCGTGGGCCTTTAGTATCCATACGGTCACGGCGTTTCTTTACGCTGGTCTTCCAGGAAGACACTTTTGGCTCACTGCGATCATGGCACCACGTTTCCTGGCCTCCGCGTTTTGCTCTGGACCGGCCATATTACTCATTATCTGCTTTATCATCAGAAAGCTGACCAGATTTGATCCGGGCAAAGAACAAATGAGGACCCTCGGGAGTATAATAGCTTATGCTTTTATCTTGAACATCTTCTTTTTCCTCATGGAAATATTTACTTCTTTCTATAGCCAGATTCCGGCCCATATGGACTCGCTCGTATACCTATTCAGAGGGCTTGATGGTTACGGCCGACTTGCACCATGGATGTGGACCTTTGTTTTCTTCTCCGTGGTCGCTCTCATACTCTTAATCGTTCCATACACCAGGAGAAAGGAGGATACCCTTGCAGTTGCTGCTGCTGCAGTAGTGATAGCTACATGGATAGACAAGGGACTTGGCCTTATTATTGGGGGCTTTGTACCCAATCCATTTGAGAGGGTGTTTGAATACTGGCCCACAGTTCCTGAAGTATTAATTTCCGTTGGAGTGTGGGCTACAGGGTTCTTTGTACTGACAGTTTTATTCAAGATAGCAGTCTCTATCAAGGAGGAGATAGCAGCCTAAGGAAGGAGAGGCTATAGGGAAGAAGTTCTGGTTGTTTCTTGTGTATCGCATAGATGGCTATTTTGGAGTTAGGAAGGCCTCTCGGATTCCAGGAGGGGCCTTCAATATTTGTGGCTTTTTGTGCAAACAAAAAGCTTGACACTAAAAATGGTGTTTGCTATTAAACGCGCTGTCTAAAGAAGGCGCAGGAACGTGAGTCGAGGAAAAATGTCCTTGCGTCTTGATGCTTGAAGCAGGAATCGAATTAGGGCCTTTCAGATTCCGGTGAAATTTTTTCATACGAGGAGGATGAAACGTTATGGCTTATGAAGTAGTAGTAGATCACGACAAGTGTGAAGGATGCGAAGAGTGTGTAGAGGTGTGCCCTGTTGACGTATATGAAATGCAAGACGGAAAGTCCGTGCCAGTGAACGCAGAAGAGTGCCTTGGTTGCGAAAGCTGTGTAGAGGTATGCGATCAAGAGGCCATTACTGTGACAGAGGTTTAGAGAGAGGGGTCTACACAGGACAAATGTAGGAAAAGTATCGCAATAAGATCAAAAAAAGGGCCACTCTAACTGGAGAGCGGCCCTTTTTACGTTGACGATTTATTATGATTTCTTTTTCTTGGCATGGCACTTACTACATTTCTTATAAGGCCCTGCCTTCTTTCCTGCCTTCGCCAATTTCTTATGGCAAGTCTTGCAGTTCTTGTGGTAAGCAACGTTAAGTTTTGGCACTTTACCTTTCTTTTTCAAGGGATTGTGGCACTGCTTACATTTTTTTACTGGATCGCCTTCCTTCCATACGTTCTTGCCATTCTGATAGTCGTGATGGCATTCGGTACATGCGATCTTGTAATCCTCTTGGTGTTTCTTATGGCTGAAATTGACAGGTCCTTTTTTGTCTGCCTTGTATCCGGTATTTTCGATACAAATAGTAGCGGGACCCTTGTCAGCCGCACTCAGTACTCCCACAACCAGAAAAACAAGGCCGATAAGCAAGACAACCAGCAGCCCAAAACCTTTTTTCCTCATCCGCTATGTCACCTCCTTTCATCAGAAATTAATCGATGTGTAAGACTAAACAGTTCTTGCTTAATTGACGGCGCAACTATAGTAAAAATAATAAAGTAGTGTCAAGGATTATCTGCTATTCAGGGAACTCATCATCCACAATATCGGCCATTTCTCTCAGTACTTTGAGGGATTCCATGGCCTCTGACTCATCTATCTTATGAATGGCAAAACCAGCATGGACTATTACATAGTCTCCGATCTGGGCGTCATTGAGTAATAGTAAACTTACTTCTCTCTTGGTCCCATCCATGTCAATGGTTCCCATACCGTCTTTTATGTCCACTATCTTAGCAGGGATTGCAAGGCACATAGTTTCGTTTCTCCTCCTCAGTCTTTTCCCTAACCGTCACGCCAAGCTTCCGCAACTCTTCGACAACCATGTTCAACAAGTCTCCCAACTTGTCTTTAACTACGGGAGTGAGCTGAAGGCTCAATGTTTCGATATCGTAGGGCTCTATCCCCAAGGCAACTATTTTAGGGGCCTTATCAAGCGCCTGACACACAGCCAGGGCCTCCAAAAAATCCACTTCATGAAGGGAGTTCTTGGCTAGAATACGCCTGGGTAACTCATCTCCCTCCAGACGGTGGATAGTACCGGGTAAGCTTCGCTTTTGTATGGCATCAATAACTATGAGGTGGTCTGCTTCAGTGACAGTGGCCAGAAGATGGATCCCTAAAACGCCGCCATCTACAAGGGTTACATTGTCTGGGAAGTGATAGCGCTGTTGCAAGCGCTCAATAGCCCTAATACCGAGCCCTTCGTCAGTAAACAAAATATTCCCTATCCCCAAGACAGTAATTTGTTTCTCTAGATTACTTTTCATACGAATTAATATATCCGAAAAGATTTGCTGAGATCAAATACTTTCTCTGCTTGTTATCAAGATTACTTTGATGGTCTTATACCTCTGATATAGAAGTAGAAAGGAAAGAAGCGAAGCATCAAGAAGCATAATAATGAAAAGTACAGAGAGGTATTCTCTTTTTATAAAAAAACATCGCCAATAGGTTTTGAGAGTTAGGACTCATTTAATGGGGTTGAAGCGCGACGATGAACAAATGGAAAGCAGAAAGAAAATAGACAGGCCCCTCCCGCCAGAAGCGAAAGGGACCTGTCAGAAGGAACTTATATTACCTTGACTTTGTAAACCTGGTTAGAATCAGGGTCTATAACATGTACACCACAGGCAATGCAGGGATCGAAAGAGTGGACAGTCCTCAGCACTTCAAGAGGACGTTTAGGGTCTGCTACGGGAGTCCCGATTAGAGATTCCTCCACGGGACCAAGCTTACCATTCTTACAACGAGGACCCAGGTTCCATGTTGATGGAACCACCATTTGATAATTCTGAATTTTTCCATTTTCAATGCGGATCCAGTGCCCCAAAGACCCTCTGGGTACGTCATTAAGACCAGATCCCATTCCACTCTTTGGCATCTCCCATGGTTCATATGTCTTGGCATTTCCCTTCTTAAGGTTGCCCACGAGCTCCATAATCCATTTTTCCATGGCATTTCCGACTGCCACAGTTTCGATGCACCGGGCAGCAGTTCGCCCGAGGGTAGAGAACAGCGCAGTCAAAGGTACGCCCAATTGACTCACTGCAGAGTCAACAATCTCTTTGATCTCTTTCTTGCCTTTTGCGTACGCGACAAGAACCCGGGCCAAGGGACCGACCTCGCAGGGCTCTCCTTCATAACGCGGAGCCTTAAACCAGCTGTACTTACTCGTGGTATCATAGTCCCCATGTTGCGGATCGGTTACACCTTCGAAGGGATGTTTTGCTGCCTTGCCCTTGTACCATGAATGGGCCACATGCTCAGTGACCTTGTCCGGATCGGCCATCTTTACCCCACCAAGGTTGCGCTTCATTATCACGCCTCGGGGGAGGAAGAAACTGTCAGGCTCATTGTCCGTTTCAGGATAGTCACCCCAGGCCAGGAAGTTGGTAGTTCCACCAATAGCTCCCCAATTCTTGTAGAAAGATGCCACCGCAAGTACATCAGGGAGGTAAACCTTCTTTACAAAGTCCTGGGTCTCTTTCCATAGGAATAGGAACTCTGCTATGCGGTCGGGGGTGAGATCTTTTACACAGGTCACTCCTCCCACAACAAAGCTTTGCAAGTGGGGGTTCTTCGCACCAAAGACGGCATGCATCTTTGCAGCCTTTGCCTGCAACCTTAGAGCCTCCAAGTAGTGCGCTACGGCCATGAGATTTGCTTCGGGAGGAAGCTGATAGGCAGGATGGCCCCAGTAACCATTGCTGAAAGGCCCAAGCTGGCCGCTTTGCACAAATGTCTTGATGCGGTTCTGAACATCCTTGAAATATACTGCACCTCCCCAAGGTGCGTTACTCACATTATCAGCCAAAGCTGCTGTCTTTTTGGGATCAGCTTTCAACGCGCTTACCACGTCCACCCAGTCAAGTGCATGAAGGTGGTAAAAGTGGACAATATGATCATGTTGGAACTGTGCTCCGTGAAGCAGGTTTCTAATGATCCTTGCGTTATCGGGTATCTGAACTCCTACTGCATTTTCTACTGCCCTCACCGAGGCCAGATAATGGGTCATCGTTCAGACCCCGCAGGCGCGTTGCGTGATCAGCGGCGCGTCACGTGGATCCCTCCCTCTAAGAATGATCTCCAGGCCCCTAAACATTTGACCGGAGCTCCAAGCATTAATTACCTTTCCACCGGATACTTCAACCTCTATTCTCAAATGACCTTCAATTCTTGTAATGGGATCTATCATTATCTTCTTGGCCATCGCTCTCCTCTCCTTTCCTCTTCAAGAGTCCATCTGCCACATATATCTCCTATTCACTCTGTACGTAAAAAGGACTCATCTTGTCCCAGAAATCTGGCTCACTGCACCCTATGCAGGGATGACCTGCCTGAATCGGGAAGCTTGCCCCGTCATTGAACTTGACGATTGGGCAATTGTTGTATGTATCAGGGCCCTTGCAGCCCATCTTATACAGACAATATCCCTCAGCAGCTTCCTCTGAACCAAATTCCTCCACAAACTCATCATTCTCAAAGTGAGACCTTCTGGGACATTGATCGTGAATGGTCTTGCCATAGGCAAACAGCGGCCTGCCGATGTCATCCAACGCGGGTAATTTCCCTAACAATATATAATTGACCACGGTCCCCACGAAGTTGATTGGATTGGGAGGACAGCCCGGAATATTCACTGTCTTGATGCCGAGGGCATCACCGACTCCTTTATAACCTCCTGGATTAGGTGCCGCTGCCTGGACCCCTCCATAAGAAGAACAGGTTCCTATGCAGATTACCGCCCCTGCTTTGGGAACAACTTCTTTTGCAATCTCCAAGAATGTCTTGCCTCCAATTCTCCCATATGCACCATCGTATTTTGTTGCAATTGCACCCTCAACCACGCAGATAAACTTGCCTTTATACTTCTTTACAGCATGTTGCAATACTTCCTCTGCTTGCCTTCCAGCCGACGCCATTATGGTCTCGTGATACTCGGCAGAGATTACCTCGAGTAACAATTGATCGATCCATGGATTCATAGTCCTCAGGAGGGCCTCCGAACATCCCGTACATTCGGCAAACTGGAGCCAGACGACAGGAGGCCGTTGCTTAGGCGCGGCAAATACTTCCGCCACTTTGGGTATAAAAGAAGAAGATAAACCCAAAGTAGCCGTCAGCATGCCACAGTACTTCATGAAGTCTCTTCGTGAAACCCCTTTCCCTGCCAACCTTTCGTAAAATTCCTTTTCTTCGCTTACCATGCAGCACCTCCCTGATGCAGTTGTTAAAGCTCAAAGTCCACCCATTTACCGTGGTTACAATTAGAAAAATTGGCCACCCTTTGTCAACATATTTTTAAATAAATTTTGCCTTTACATTTGTTTGTAGTGGCTATAATATAGCCACAAAATGACTATAATAAGGAAATTAGGGCACTAGCAACTGTAATTAGTGTGGGGTGATTATTCTTCAGGCCCAACCGTAAAAGATAAATATAGACTGAGGAGCAACAGAGTTCAATAGGCTATGGAAAGAGAAGACGTAGTTGTTCTGGGCGGTGGCATATCTGGCCTTACAGTAGCGCTTGAGCTTGATCGCAGTGGCAAGAAGGTGCTGGTTACGGACAAAGCTCCTGTCTTAGGGGGACATGCTGCCGGTCTTCCATGCAAGGCTACTGAGCGTTGCCTTAAGTGCAATGATTGTCTTGTTGAGGATGTGTTAAGGCAGTTCAAAGGACAGGCCTCGGCAAGGTTTATGACCCACACTGTGGTCACGGATATCAAACAAAGAAAAGAGTTCTTCCTAATTGACCTCGCTACGGGCCCATGTTTCATCGATTGGGAGAGATGCATCAATTGCGGAGCATGCTATGATGCATGCAAGTCCTCGCGTGGCCAAGCAATAATCAAGGCTCCATCTATAAATATCCATCCCTTTTACGGCATCGCCCGGGAATACTGTACATGCCTTGCGGAGGACAAGGAACCTGTATGCATAAAGGCTTGTCCAGAGGGGGCTGTTAAGATCATGGACAGCCCAATAACAACTACTATAGAGACCCATGGCATAGTAGTGGCTACGGGGTACGAGCCTTATGAACTCCCTTCGTCAAATCGCTACGGATATGGACATCTGACCAATGTGATCACGACCGTGGAGCTCGATCAAATGTTGCGCGAACAAGGAATGGTCACCAGGCCTTCAGATGGACAGGTTCCTCATAAGGTGGCTTTTGTACAGTGCGTAGGAAGTAGAGACAGACAAATCAATCGCGAGTATTGTTCCAGGGTGTGCTGCGGGTACTCTTTGCGTATGGCTCTACGCATGCTTTATACCTCCTCAACAATGGACATTACTGTGTTTTATATGGACCTCCAGAACTTTGGAAAGGATTTTGAAAAATACTATGCAGAGGTAAGCGGCAAGATTCGCCTCATCAGGGCACTGCCGGGGGATGTGGATCGTGGTGGTCGGGGCAAGGTACTGGTAAATTATTTTTCCGACGATATGAAAACAAATGTAGTCGAAGACTTTGACATGGTAGTCCTAACAGTGGGTTTGTCCCCACGTAAGGAGAACATAACCCTTGCAGAGAAGCTTGGTCTTGGTATTGACATTGATGGTTTCTTGGTTCCAAGAGGATCAGAGGGTCTGAGGGGTGTTGTGCCAGCTGGAACCACCAAAGGACCTATGGATGTGCCTGAATGCATTGCGGATGCCAAGAGGGCGGCGCTTGAAATGAACAGATGCCTCGAAGAATAATAGCCACACCTGAGTTGGTTGGTAACACTGGGTATGCCTGATGCACAACAAGCATTACTATAAGTCCGTATTGGTCCTAGGAAACGGGGATTATTCTCTCAGGGTAGCTGATGAGATAGCTTCCCTTGGCTGTCCGGTGACAGTTGCAATGTCCTCGCGGACAGTTCGGCAGACGTCTTATGCTAACGATGCGAATAGGAGGCTGTGGTCACCTGCCAAGTTTTTAGACTTCTCTGGACAAGCTGGAAACTTTCGGGCCGTGTTTGATGCAAATAACGGGGCCACAAAGGAGGGACTTTTCGGCTGTGTAGTTATAGCCCTAGAATGCCTGTGGATACCTAGCTTAAATAAATGGGGTATGGAAGAAAGAAAAGGCGTCATAGGCCTGAGCCAGTTTTTGCAACACTTTGATTCATATGCTGCAGAAATTACTTCAAAGGACAAGGTGGTATTTGTCTGCGGATTTAAGCATAACTCTTGGCCCATTACACAGGAGCAGATAGGAAAAAAAGCTATAAGTTTAAGGGAAAAGACCGGAGCGGCAGTCTATGTCCTTACCGAACACTTTAAGGTGGCTGCCAAGGGCATGGAGCGTCTTATTAGAAATGCTCGTGAAAGTGGCGTTGTATTCGTTAAGTTCTCAAAAGGCTCACCCGAGATAATAGCCCATGAGGATGGTGTCAGGATAAAATACTTTGACGAGGCATTGGGAAGCGCTGTGCAGATGACAGCAAAGCTCGTGGTGATTGAGGATGAGGCTTGTCCTCCCAGTGAGGCATCTCTAGTTGCAAGATTTATGGAGATAAATACAGATAGAAAAGGCTTCCTGCAAGGTGACCTTATCTTCAACTTTCCCATCCTTACCAATCGAACGGGCATTTTTGTTGTGGGGTCCGGAAAAGGTCCTATCTCGGATGAGCAAGCGGAAACTGAGATTAAGTGTGTTACGTCAGAAGTGGCCAAATTGTTTTCATATTTCGATGCGGCTCCAGAGGTACCTCTTGCAAGACTTGATGAAAGAAAGTGCGGCCAGTGCCTCACGTGTCTTCGTATCTGCCCCCACAGGGCTGTGTCAGTTTACTCTGAAAAGGCCAAGCCTCAGATTTCTGCGGTTGCGTGCAGAGGATGCGGGATATGCGTAGCTGCTTGT
This sequence comes from Desulfobacterales bacterium, assembly GCA_027024445.1. GTDB lineage: Bacteria > Desulfobacterota > DSM-4660 > Desulfatiglandales > Desulfatiglandaceae > B111-G9. The sequence continues at coordinate 3,370 of JALVSJ010000379.1, read as the reverse complement.
CCCATGAAAGCAATAGAACTGGAAGAGTATACGAGAGAGATGGTATTTCCTGAGCTAGACAGGATATCCGAGATCCTTGCTGCCGAGGCATCTAACAGTCAACCAAAACTACTGGTTCTCGCATGTCAGCATTCAGCATATGACGCATACTTATTGGCAAAGGAGAAAGGAATTTCCATTCCCGAAGGTGTCGAGGTCCACAGGGTCCCTTGCGGAGGAAGAGTGGATCTGGAGCAGATAATGAGGCCCCTTCTCGCAGGTGTGGATGGAGTCATGGTGCTGGCTTGTCATCACGATAGTTGCAAGTCCGTCTATGGCAGTGGCACTTGTGAGGGAAGGGTTCGAATAATGCAAGGCATGCTAGAGCAGGTGGGCGTGGATAAAACGAGGCTCTTATTCGGGACGATGGCGCCGGGATCGGGGGCAGAATTTGTGGCACTAATTGATGATTTTCGAAATTACCTTACCGCTATTGTTTCAAGGGCTCCTGTGACCAGCATTCGAGCATGAACCTGGCTCTGTTGAAAGACAGATATCAAAACCAACTTTGTTCACTGTTGGGAGAAATTGAGAGTATTGGAAAAGCAACATGAATGAAGGGATATCCACATCGATTGATCTTGACACCAAACAGGCATATGGGAAAGGGTCCGAAGAACAGGTGAGCAGTAGCTGGGTCTCTTCTTGCTTTTTGTGCCGTACTTGTACCTCTAGCTGCCCCATAACCTTCGTGGATCCTAGATTCAATCCATTGTCTGTGATTCGTATGGTCCTTTATGGTCTGATTGACGAGGTCCTAAGTAGTGACTTTATATGGCTTTGCACCAGTTGTTATTCGTGTCAGGAAAGATGTCCTCAGGGCATCCCCATTGCCGACTTTATGACTAGATTGAAAAACACTGCTGTGGAAAAAGGATTTGCGCCTGCCGGAGTAAGAGCTCAGATGGATCTAATCAAGAAAGCTGGCAAGATTTATCCTCTAGATGACTTTGATAATAAGAAAAGAGCAAAAGCAGGCCTCCCTCCACTTCCCACGTCTTGTGATATTGTGGAGGAATTGCTTGAATAAGCATATGAGAGCATAAAATGAAATACGCACTATTTCTCGGATGTACAATACCTGCTAGGGCTCGAAATTATGAGCTCTCCGCCAGAAGGGTGGCGGATGTTTTGGGTATTGAGTTGGTGGATGAGCAAAGATTTGTATGCTGCGGATTTCCTATAAAAGGTAGCAGCCAGGCTTCAGCAGAACTGCTGGGTGCCTATAACTTGGCCCTAGCTCAAAAGGTGGGATTGAATGTTTGCACTCTCTGTAGTTCGTGCACCTCTGCGCTTACTGAAGTTGCATGGCACCTGGAGAAAAGTGATAACAACAAATTGGGCGAAATTAATGACCACCTGAGTCGTTTAGGTGTGAGTTATGATGGCGGGGTCAGGGTGAGGCACTTCGCAAGGATATTATACGAAGAGATCGGCCCGGAGAGAATCAGTGAAGTCCTGAGAAAGGATCTATCACAGCTCAGAATAGCTGTTCATTATGGTTGCCATTATCTGAAGCCATCTGAAATATACGAAGGGTTTGACCAAGTTGAGGTGCCCGAGACTATCGAAAAGCTCGTTGCTATCAGTGGGGCTCAAGTGGTCGACTATCCAACGAAAAAGAGATGCTGTGGTGGCCCTGTGCTGCCCATTGACGAAAAAACAGCGCTTTCTGTCACAAAGGCAAAACTTGATGAACTTAAAAAAGCAGAAGTGGATGCCTTATGCCTAGTGTGCCCCTTTTGCTCGGTAATGTATGATAGTAACCAAAAAAGTATAGAAGCAGAATTTGAGGTGGATTACAACATTCCAGTGCTTTACCTTCCACAATTGCTTGGACTTGCGATGGGGCTGGACAGAAAGGCATTGGGTTTAAATATGAACGTAGTTAAGACAAAAGAACTTATGAACAAGATCCCTGAGTAGAAGTCATCCCTTTATTATTTGAAGCTTCTTGTCAAACTGTTTTGCAACCATAGTTTCGAATCCTTTTCCCACTATAGATCTGTTTTCAAGAAGATACCACTTTATGCTGTTCCAATAATCTTCCAATTCATTTTTGTCCTGGATGGTCTTTAGAACCCCCTTGATTTCGGTAAGCTTTTCCCTGATTAACTCCTGCTTGCGCAGTTCATATAGATCAAGAACATGTTGCTTTTGCTTGCTAGAAAAGCCTATTTCGTAATTGGGAGAGACGAGATTTCGCATAAGGCTGTAAAGTTCAGAGAATTCATTTGTCATTTGCATCTGCTCTTGGAATTTCTTTATCATCGCCTCGGTAATTATTTTCATGCGTTCTTCATATGCTCTTTCTAGGGCTTCTTCATAGTCTTCAGTATTAAAAGGATATTTTCTGAGGGAGCGAATACTGTAATAATAGTATTTTTTCAATTGATCCAGGTTGTTAATGTTGCTCATGTAATTTAACTTCTGGCGGATGTCTACTCGATCACGGAAGTCCACGTTCATAACGCCATGGTCAGGGAGCTTTGTTAGAATAAGACCTCTTTTCGTCTTGAACAACTGCGAGACAAGGGCGTGGTCATTCCAAATCTTCTCAACTGAGATGGTGTTGAGAAAATGGTTTAAGGCCTCATACCGTTTGTCGATCTTGGTACTTAACGGCAGAAAACTTATGATGATCGGAGCCTGGCGTGTTTTTTGGAGTTTTTTAGATGCCAATAGAGTGATTAAAAGTATCTTGATTTGATTTTCATAGCTCAAATATCCACTTACCTTCTCATAACCGAAAAGACGAACCTTATCTTCGCAAAGGTAGTCCAGAACCGTGTGTCTGACCTGTTCTGCCAGATTTTGCATCGTATTATATATGCGGAAGGCCTCAAAAAGCTCCCTTTCGAATGTCGGATATCCAATACTTGAGAAAGCCCTTTTCTTGTAAATATATTTGATAGGGACTTTCATCATGAATCGGGCCATATCTTCAAATTCGATATATCGAATTCCTCTCAGTCTAAAAAGCCTTTCCATGGCAAAGATCATTCTTCCCGAACGAATGCATTCAGACTCGGAGACGTCTACAGGAAAGGATTCGGGATCCCGCTCTTGAGCTGCTGAACTGTCCGCTTCCATCGATTGAAATCGCCTCACCGCGTGAAACAATCTGCCCCTTTGCATATGAATCTTACGCAATTCATCAGCAAAGGTAGTTTTACCATCTAATATCTCAAAACATATCTGGCGGACTCGGAAAAGCCTTTGAGCTAAATCTTCCACTATTAAGTCTTCTCTAATAGCCGAGAGCATGATCAGAGAAAACAAGAACAGTGCGTCGAGGAGTTCTCTATTGTGAGGTTCAATTACCACACTG
>JALVSJ010000378.1 GCA_027024445.1 Desulfobacterales bacterium | reverse complement strand
CATTTAGGGGAAAGAATGTAGGGACATTTGGGGATTTAGCCACGTTAAGTTTTTACCCAGCACATCATATTACCATGGGTGAAGGTGGCTGTGTACTTACCTCCAAAGCAAACCTAAAGAAGCTCGTAGATTCTTTTAGAGACTGGGGGCGGGATTGCTGGTGCGAGCCCGGGATGGATAACACCTGTGGGAGAAGATTCAGCAGGAAATTTGGGGATCTCCCATTTGGTTACGATCATAAGTATGTGTACTCTCATATTGGGTACAATTTGAGAGCTACAGACATTCAGGCCGCAATTGGACTAGCCCAACTAGAAAAGGCCTCCACTTTCATCACAGCTAGACGCAAAAATTGGATGTATCTGTACGAAGGTCTCAAAGAGTTTGAAGAATTTTTTATTCTTCCACAACCCACCCAAGGCTCCAATCCCAGTTGGTTCGGCTTTGCTCTTTGTGTGAGGCCCGAAGCCCCTTTTTCCAGGCTCCAAGTCCAGAGGTATTTAGAAGAAAGAGGTATTGCCACTCGCTTGCTTTTCGGAGGGAATCTCACACGTCAACCGGCTTACCGGACAGTACAATATCGAGTGGCCGGCAATCTTAACAATACAGACTTTGTCATGGAAAACCTCTTTTGGTTAGGCGTATATCCAGGAATTACTCAAGAGATGATTCATTACATCCTGGAGATCTTCCAAGGCATGGTCAAACAACTCTCAGCCGTAAGCAAAAAAACAGGAAGCAGGAGGCTAAAGTATGCTCAATGAACTGAAAAAACCTCTTTTTGTCTTTGATATGGCCAATAACCACATGGGCGATATCGCCCATGGCTTGCGCATAGTATCCGAGATAGCTGAAGCTACAAATGGCTTCGACTTCCACTTTGCTTTCAAATTCCAGTACCGACATCTTGAAACCTTTATACACCCTCGATTCCGGGAACGTAAGGATATTAAATATGTCAAACGGTTTACTGAGACCGCTCTGCCTCCCGAGCACTATCTCACCATGAAGGACAAAGCTCAAAGTCTGGGCTTTCTCACAGTGTGTACCCCATTTGACGAGGCATCCGTGGACTTGATCGAAAGCCATAAGTTTGACATCATCAAAATCGCCAGTTGCTCTTTCACTGACTGGCCTCTACTTGAAAGGGTGGCTAAAACCAATCTTCCTATTATCGCTTCCACTGCAGGAGCCAACTTGGAGGACCTGGATGCCGTGGTGAGTTTCTTTGAGCACAGATACAAGGACTTTGGAATTATGCATTGCGTTGCGGAATATCCAACTCCTGCCTCAAATCTCCAGCTCAATCAGATTGATCTACTTCGCAGTCGGTACCCACACATTCCAGTGGGATTCTCAACTCACGAATCTCCTGAAGATGTGACAGGGGTTGTGATGGCCATAGCCAAGGGAGCTGTAATCTTTGAGAGACACGTGGGGGTAAAAACCGAACGCTATGGACTTAATGGTTATTCTGCACAACCTCACCAGATTAAGAGATGGCTGGAGGCAGCCAGCAATGCTTTTGTGAGGTGTGGGGTTTCCGGAACCCGGCCCAACTTCACCCCCGAAGAACTCTCTACCCTTCGCTCCTTACAAAGAGGCGCCTTCGCCAAGAAGAATATACGCTCAGGAGAAAAGATTTCTTTAGGAGATGTATTTCTGGCTATTCCGACTACGGATGAACAGATTACCGCCAATGACATGTCCAAGTACACACATTTCTTCGCCACTGAGAACATAGCAAAGGGAGAGCCGTTGCTTGAGAGCAACACTAGAAGAGTCAATGTAAGAGAAAAAGTTTATAATATAGTTCAGCAGGTTAAAGCAATGCTAAAGAAAAGCGGAGCTGTCGTTCCCGGTAAATCAGAATTTGAGATATCCCACCATTATGGTATCGACCGTTTTGATGAATTCGGAGCCACAATTATCAACTTGATTAATCGGGAATATTGCAAAAAGCTTATTGTTATGCTTCCGGGCCAGAAGCACCCGGAACAATACCATCTAAAGAAGGAAGAGACCTTTCACGTGCTTTATGGCTCAGTGAAATTGCGCCTTAACGGTACTTCTATGAAGTGTGGAAAAGGTGATATTGTCACTGTAGAGCGTGGCGTTAAACATAGTTTCAGCAGTTCCGAGGGAGCAGTAATAGAGGAGTTGTCCTCTACCCATTACCGGGACGACTCCTATTATACGGATCCTGCCATCCTCGCAAACAAAGATCGAAAGACAATACTCACTCACTGGCTTGACTAGTGCTGGGCAAGAATCCAAAACTTTCACGTCTATCCCTTAGACCTTGGGTACTGGCTCCATGAAGACAATAATCTGGGATGTTGACGACGTACTCAATAATTTGATGGAGGCCTGGTTCGAGAAAGCGTGGCTACAAGAGCACTCGGACATCGGAATTGGCTTTGATAAACTAACCCAAAATCCTCCTCATAAGCTTTTGGGGGTTAGCTTTGAGGAATATCTGTATTCCTTAGACCGATTTAGATTGTCTCCTTCATACAGTGCCCTCCGGCCTAATCCGTACATACTGGAATGGCTTGAGAAAAATGGTCACAGATTCCGCCATGTGGCCCTTACGGCAACTCCCCTTAGAACCGCTCATATTTCCGCTGCTTGGGTCATCAAGTACTTTGGGCCGTGGATCAGAACCTTCGCCTTTGTTCCTTCCCCCAGAAAAGGTGCAGATGTCCCTGGCTACGATGCCAGCAAACTTGACTATATCAACTGGTTAGGACAAGGGGACCTAATAGTAGAAGACAATCCCTTGATCCTCGAGTCCCTAGAACATGGCGGAATTAAGACACTCAGCATAAGGCAGCCGTGGAATCCTGAAGGTCTACCCTTTCCCAATGCGCTCACAAAGATCGAAGAACTGTTGTCTCTCTGAGCCCTCCTTATGAAGCTTTCAGATTACGTAATGGAATTCATAGCGCAAAAAGGCGTCAGGCATGTATTTATGCTTCCAGGTGGCGGGGCTATGCATCTTGCTGATTCCCTTGGTAGATCTCCGCATTTGGAATATGTGGTTAACTTGCACGAACAAGCATGTGCCATAGCAGCCGATGCCTACGCGCAATATACCAATAACCTAGGAGTCGCCCTTGTCACCACAGGTCCTGGAGGAACCAACGCCCTTACTGGCTTAGCCGCAGCATGGCTGGACTCTACGCCTGTGCTATTCATATCTGGACAGGTAAAAAGATCTGATATGATCCATGATCGCGGTGTCAGACAAATGGGATTTCAGGAAATTGATATAGTATCCATAGTTAAACCAATCACCAAATACGCATTTACAGTGGAGGACCCGCAACTCATACGTTATCACCTGGAAAAGGCATTCTATTTGGCCACAAGCGGCAGACCTGGCCCTGTGTGGATTGACATACCTCTTGATGTTCAGGCATCTGAAGTCGCCCCGTCGGCGCTCGAATCCTACAAGGAGCCCAAGAAAGCGGTCAGCGATACTGCTGCCTTGAAAAAACAAGTAGGTATAGCCATTGAGATGTTGAAACATGCTCGACGTCCCGTCCTTCTGGCAGGTAACGGCATCCGCCTGGCAAAAGCGCTGCCAGAATTCCATGGACTCATAAGCAGGCTACAGATCCCCGTGCTTACCACATGGAAGGCAATAGACTTTCTTCCTGAGGACCATCCCCTCTTTGCAGGGAGACCGGGTGCAGTGGGTCAGCGGGGAGCCAATTTCACCCAACAATTTTCTGACTTGATTTTCATATTGGGCGCAAGGCTTGACCTAGGACAGACAGCTTATAATCACGAGGGCTTTGCACCGAGGGCCAAAAAAATCATGGTTGATGTGGACGCAGCCGAGATCAGTAAGATGATGACAGAAATTCACGTCCCGATTGTATCCGATGCCAAGGAGTTTATAAGAGAATTTATGGCTCAGGCCAACGGGATTAACGGCAGGCGCTGGTCAAAATGGCTGGCTCTAACAC
>JALVSJ010000377.1 GCA_027024445.1 Desulfobacterales bacterium | reverse complement strand
GTTCCTACTTCACATTTGCTACTGTTTGTCGTAAGGAATTATGAACTACAAGGAAGGCACCAAAACAATGTCTTGGCTTTTTGATAAATACCCTTTTACATGTATACTTGATTTCAGACCAGGCTTATTCCTGGGGTGGCTTCTGTATAAGCTCTTTGGAAAAGTGCATATAGATGAGCAGTCGTGCGATGAATTGAGAGAAAGGCAGCGAGGAGGTAGTATTATATACATTACAAAGTATCCTGGCCACTTGGACTTTCTATTGTATCACTACCGTCTTCGGAAATCCCGTCTCCCTTACCCCAGAATAGGTCTTGACCTCAATATGGCGCCCTTTGTCCCCATTTCGCATTTGGTGAAAATGGCAAAGTTCTATTTCAGTTTTGTCCTCCGGGAACACAGAAAGCCCAATCCATACAGGGATGGACTGCTAAGAGCAGCATTACAAAAGGGTGTTCCGATCCTGCTTGGTCTGCTCGACCCGAAGAGATTTAAGAAACAGTTTGTAGGGGAAGGGAAAGATCCCATAACTCATATCCTTGAGATACAGGACAAGCAAAAAAAGCCTATATACCTGGTGCCGAGTCTGGTCCTGTATAAACAGGCCCCCGAGAAAGACCCCAGGGGTCTCCTCACCACCATTTTTGGTTACAGGGACAACCCAGGGCCTATCAGAAAGATATTTCTGTTCTTCAGGCATAACCGCAGGGCCTTTATTGATCTTGGATCACCTGTTAACCTCAAAGAAGTGTTGGAGAGGGCAAATAGCAGTGGGCTAAACTATGCAGAGACGGCATCGAGGGTTCGGGAAAAGATAATTGAAGATATTGATAGCCAGAAAAGGGCAATAATCGGGCCGGTGATCAAGTCGCGACAGGAGCTTAAGGAAAAGGTCCTCAACAACGAAGATGTGCTCCAGAGTATTGAGAGGCTGTCCAAGGGAAAGCCCGAGCGCCACCGACAGCTAAAGGCCAAGGCATCTGAATACTTTGATGAGATAGCAGCAGATTATAGCCCCACGTATGTTGTTTTGACCTATTCCATATTAAAGCAACTTTGGAAAAGATTATTCCAGGGAATCGAAATCGATCCAGCTGAATTCGCTCGTGTTCGAAACTGGGCAAGAATGGGCCCTACAATATTTGTTCCTTCTCACAAAAGTCACATCGACTATCTCATATTGAACTACCTTCTTTATGAACACTATGTTCAGGTTCCGCGGATTGCGGCAGGGCAGAACCTGGCTTTCTGGCCTGCCGGTCACATCTTCAGGAAGTGCGGTGCGTTTTTCATTAGAAGAACCTTCGCTGGAGCAAGGTTATACACCAAGGTCTTCTCGGCTTATATTGGTGAGCTTCTCCGTGAAGGCTATTTTATAGAATTTTTTATCGAAGGAGGGCGCAGCAGGAGCGGAAAACTGGTTTTGCCAAAGACCGGGTTTCTTTCCATATTACTGGACGCCTATCTAAAAGGGCGTTGTGAGGACTTGATATTTGTTCCTGCGTCCATAGTGTACGACAAGGTCATGGAGGAGAAAGCCTATTTGAGAGAGCAAGAAGGAGCCCCAAAGGAAAGAGAAAGTTTCCGTCAGGTACTAAAGGCAAGAGATCTCCTCAAAAAAAAATACGGGAAAATATATATTCGTTTCGGCAGTCCATTCTCATTGAGCCAATACCTGGAGCAACATCAGCAGAGGCCGGAGGAAATCGAGCAGTCACTGGCATTGAAACTTGTTCGAGAAATAAACTCTGTCACACCCGTTACCCCGCTTGCACTTACCTCCTCGGCGATCCTCTCGCGACACAAGAAGAGTTTTGACACTACGGTGTTAACCCACGGTGTTGAGGAACTACGCTCCTTTCTCGAGGAAAGGGGAGCACCTATAGCCTCTTCTCTTGCCAATCTCTCCGCTGCAATGGAAGAAACCTTAAGATTACTGGAACAGTGGAAAGTCATATCCTTGGTAGAGGAACTAAGTGGGAAAGCCATAACGTATACCATCAAGACCAAGAAACGCCGGGAGCTAGCATATTATAAGAACAGTGTGATCCACTTCTTTATTGACTATTCACTGATTGCCACGTCTCTTCTATCAGGTCGAGAGCCCCAAAAATCCTCTTCTCGTATCGCTGAAGATCATCTGTTTTTAAAAGACCTATTGAAGAACGAATTCATATTCGGTGATCCGGAAAAAGAAAGGGACATGGCCCTGTCCTACTTCTTGCGGAAAGAACTTGTCGAGCCAATTGAGGGAGGAGACACTTTTGTAGTAACTAAGAAGGGATATCATGATCTGCCTCTCTGGGCAGGACTCATAAGGGAATTTCTGGAAGCATATTGGATAGCAGCGAAAGTAGCTGCTGCATCTGCTGATCAGAAAAAAAACCGCGCAGAACTATTGAAAAAAATGGTGAGTCTGGGCAACAAATTGGTGGAGTCAGGCGTAGTTGAAGCTGAGGAGTCTGTATCCCATATTACTTTTCAGAACGCGTTCTTATACCTGAATGAAAAAGTCCTCAAAAGTCCCAAAGAAAAACAAATCACTGACGAAGAAGTTAGAAACCGCGCCGAAGCTCTAGCCGACCGTATTCGCTCTCTGTCCCACTACACTTCATCCGTAGAATAATTCTATCTCTTGTTCTTACGCTCTGTCCCTCAAGTCTTACACCCTATACCCCATCCTTCATACCTATATTATCTTATATTCGTCTTCGGTTAACTTTGCATGAGCCGCAGCCAGTCTCGCAATAGGCACTCTAGGGGGCGAGCAAGATACATAACTCATCTTGATGTGATGACAAAACTTTATGGATTCTGGATTTCCACCCTGCTCACCGCAAATACCTATCCTCATATCAGGTCGAGTCTTTCTGGCCCATTCAATAGTAATCATCATGAGTCTTCCAACCCCCTTGACATCCAGCACCTCAAAGGGATTGTGTTGCAGGATACCCCTTTCCTTGTAAAGGGGTAGAAACTTATTCTCAGCGTCTTCTCTCGAAAAAGAGAAAGTCGCCTGTGTCAAATCATTGGTCCCGAATGAGAAGAACTCCGCTAATTCCGCAATCCGGCCGGCTCGCATGCACGCCCTTACCACCTCGATCATGGTTCCAAATTTGTAGGGAACCTTGATCTTGTATTTCTTTTCTACCTCCCTGTGTATCTTGGTTACATACTTATGGACGTATTTTAGTTCCTGAAGGGTACACACCTGAGGCACCATTATCTCTGGAACCATGTTGCCCCCTTCTTTTAAGTGTTCGGCCGTAGCCTCAAGCACTGCCCGGATTTGCATACTGTAAATCTCAGGATAAGTAATCCCGAGGCGCACCCCTCTGTGGCCCAACATTGGGTTCGTTTCTGCCAAGGCCTTGACTTTCTTCAACATCAACTCCTTGGCCTCTATAAGTTCTTCGGCAAGGTGCTTGTTTTTCAGTTCTTCAAGTCCCTTTGTTATCATCTCCAGGTTGGCCGCATACCGCTTGTGCAGCTCAGGGTCCAGCAATTTCAATGTCTCAGGCAGGGCTGCCATGCCCTCCACCGTTTTTCTCAACTCCCTCAGCCGTGCAATCTCATTTACCAGTTCTTCTGCTGAGGGCAAAAATTCGTGGATTGGGGGATCAAGCAGTCTGATGGTCACAGGCATGCCGTCCATTATTCTAAAAATCTCCTTGAAGTCTTCCTTTTGAAACGGCAGGAGCTTGTCCAGTGCAGCTTGCCTCTCCTCTGTGGTATCGGCCAGAATCATCTCCTGAACGATTGGAAGCCGCTTGGGATCATTGAACATCCTCTCGGTGCGGCACAGCCCTATTCCCTTGGCTCCATATTTCTTGGCCTTCTCAACCGCCTCCGGAGTATCGGCATTGGCCATCACTTCCAACTCGCTGATCTCATCTGCCCACTCCAGCAAGACGAGAAGATCCTCCACGAATTCAGGTTCAATGGTAGGTACCTGTCCTTTGTAGACCTTCCCTGTGCTC
>JALVSJ010000376.1:735-11733 GCA_027024445.1 Desulfobacterales bacterium | reverse complement strand
GCAGGACCCTTATGGAAACGCTGCTTCTTATTACGGCAAAGCAAGGCTGCAAACCGCTCCGGACCTGGCGGAAAGGACAAAGAAAGATTCTTTTGCTGCTTCCTATTACATGAACTTCATTTATCCTACGCTTAAGACATATTTTAAGAAACAGGCCGAAAGGGAGGAAGCCCGTGCTTACGAAAAGGCAATGGAGCAGTACGCGGCCCTGATGCAATTAAAAAAGGACGTGGAATTGTTACGACGGGCACTCCGCCAACTGGCAGCTCAGAAAGACCAACAAAAGGACAATGCCACGGCTTCTGCTCCATCCGAGGCCACACATGAAGAAGCTGACACAGGGGCCTCTACAGTTAGCTCGACCGGACAAAGTGGTACCGACACAGAAGGCACCGGCTCTCACGGTACAGAACCAGGCGAGGATAACGCACAGAAAGACAATGAAAAGGATCTCGCCCTGCAAAATATCGATTGCTCGCAGTGGCCAGGGAGCGTACCGGTTTGGAATGAGGAAGAAAAGCTGGCAGAATGTCAATGCCCTGCCGGGAAGCAATGGAACAAGGATTCCACCAAATGTGTAACCCTGAAAGAAGCAGCGCTTGAGGTGGCGGACTGCTCCGAGTGGCCAGGGAGTGCCCCAGTATGGAACGATGCAAAAGAGTGTGTAGAGTGCGATTGCCCCGCAGGCATGCAGTGGAATAAGGATTCCACCGAGTGCATTGACTCTAAACAGGCAGCAGTGGAGAACAAGGATTGCTCCCAATGGCCAGGGACTGTTGCCGTCTGGAACCCGGAGACTGGCCAGGCAGAGTGCACATGTGCTCCTGGCACCCAATGGAATACGGACCATACCGAATGTATTGATTCCAGGGAGGCAGCGCTACTAAATGCCGACTGCTCGGATTGGCCCGGGAGTGTACCGGTATGGAATGAGGAAGAAAAGCGGGCAGAATGTCAATGTCCTGCCGGGAAGCAGTGGAACAAGGATTCCACCAAATGTGTAACCCCCAAAGAGGCAGCGCTTGAGGTGGCGGACTGCTCCAAGTGGCCAGGGAGTGTCGCGGTATGGAATGAAGCAGAGGGGCGCGTGGAATGTGCGTGCCCCGGAGGATACCAGTGGAATGAAGACATAACCAGATGCATAAGTACGGACAATGGTGAACAAACGGCAGAGGGCGACGCGCAGGGCCAGGAGATAAGCCAGGCACAAGGAAATGACGCAGATGATTCAGGAAGTAGCGATTGTGGGAGATGGGATTCGGCAATCATGGGGCAATTGAATTCTGGCAATACCACGGGAGCATGGGATCTCTATTTTGAGGCCCAGTCAAAAGGCTGTGTTCCATCTAATGCAGTGACTTCGGCTTTGAGGAACGCCAACGTGCAGCAGCCCACGGCTCCAGCCCAGCAAACGTATTCGAGCGGGGAGCAATACCCCTATGAAGATCAACGCTCCTATGGAAGCGCAGGTGGAAGTCCCTACTCCGGTAGGCAGGGTTATGGCAGCAGCCAGGCGGGCCTGCAATACAATGGCAGAAGAGGTACAGGTTCGCCAGATCCCAATTTCATAAAATGGCTCCAAAGCACTACGAACGGGTCCGTGCAGGGCACGAACCAGTGGCAGTACGGGGGACAGAGACAAAATGGTGGATCCCAGGACTACATTAACCAAATCCGGACATTCACCAACACCCTCAATCAAATGCTTCAAGACATGGGTGTAAACGGGAAAAGTGGTTCCAGGAGATCAAGTGCCGGGGTTTCAAATCAATTCAGAAATATCCCCTTGAGGGATGATATGCTGAATATAAACAAGAATGACCCAAATTATCAGCGGTTCATGCAGCTAAACAACCAGATAAACCGAACGAGTATAGGTAGATCAGGCCTGCCAGTTGCTCCCGGGCGCAATACTTCAAGGACAGGAAACACGGGTCGGACGAATACCAACAGGCCCACAACCAATACAAATCGGGGAAATACCCGGGGTTCGAGGGCTGGAAACACTCAAAGGAATTGGCATGTCAATCCCAATGAGGTTGAGTTATTGGGCGTGCGTGGCGAGCCAATATATGAGGTTCCGCATCACTAAGTGAAAACTTAATGAACTGTTTTATAGAAAGGGAAGGGAGATGAATCCTGATATCAAGCATGTAGCTGGCCTGGTGTTGTTATTGCTCTTGTTGTTGCCCGGGACAGGATGTGTGGGCTCTGCATCTCGCGCAATCCCCATCACTGCCCAAAGCAGCGCCCTTGTGCGCCAGGGCCGCTACGATGAGGCCATTGCCAATCTGTCCAAGGCTGCAAAGGATTATCCTGACAAGGGATACGTATGGTACTGGCTGGCAGAGGCACACAAAGGGAAAAGGGATTACAGCTCAGCCATAAAATGCTTTGAGAAGGCCCTGAGTCTTGAACTCTCCCCTGGCCAAAAGAAAAGCGCTTATGGAGACCTTGGATGGTGCTATTGTTGGACATTGAATTATCCCAAGGCCATTGATTCCTTCTCAGAGGCATTGAAGCTTGACCCTCGATGGAAGGATGCGATCTTCGGTAGGGCGTTTAGTTACAAACAAATAGGCCGATTCCAGGAGGCCATCGAGGATTTCACAAAACATCTTGAACTTGAGCCAAACTATAAAGGTAGCATTGTGGCCAGGGCATGGTGCTACTTTTACATGCGGCGATATAAGGAAGGGCTTGCAGACTTTAACAGGGCCGAGGCCCTGGAGGCAGGGACCAACCAATACTGGCTCCCAAACATATTGACAGGGCAGGGATGGTGCAACTATGGCCTGGGGAACTTCAAGGTGGCCCTTGCCAAGTTTAATCAGGCACTAAAGGTGCTTGCCCCTGGCGACAAAAAGCTCCTATGGCTGGCCCACAAGGGTATGGCCTTTGTGCAGGCTGCACTCGGCAATTATAGGGCGTCTTTCAAGGCCATAGAAAAGGCGAGAGCTGCAAGGGACTATGACACACACTGGGATCTCGCCATGCTCCATTACGTGGCTGGCAATAAGCAAGCTGCATGGAAACTGATTGGTGGGGCCGGATACCTGGGAGCAACCTTGCAGCAACTCCCTCATGATAAGGGCCGCGGCGTTACAGTGGTCAGAGTAGATCCAGGAGGCCCAGCGCAGAGGGCCGGAGTCCACCCAGGGGACGTAATTGTTGAATTTCAGGGTCGGTCGGTTGCTGATTTGCAGGTTTTTGTGAAACAGGTGAAAGCTACACCCCCTGGGACAAGGGGCCAGCTGGTGGTGAAGAGAGAGGGAAGGCAGGTGAGGATCCCGGTTATCATGGGTCAGGCAGATGGGCTTATGAGAGCACAGCCCCTTTTGGCTCCCATATTTAAGTATGGAAAACCGCGAAGGGCTGCTACACCTACTGTATCCAAACCCAGAATGGGTACTCCTTCAAATCGAAAACGGGCCAGGGTAGTTACAGCTCGTCCCATCTCAAAGCACCTACCACATATACCCAAGACCACCAGGCACATTGCCCATATCCCAAAGCAACATATTAAACATATTCCAAAACAGCCGAAGCTGCCTGCAACTTCTTCTGTAACAGATAAGTCCACCCTTGGCCAGGGAACCATGGGCACAGGGGCGGGCCATGAATTGGTTACGGCAAAACCACTACACACCTCTTCCGGGTTTATTCAGATCGATCAGATAAGTGCTGTACCCAAAGAGGTATCTGCAGGTGAAGCATTCCAGATGGTAGTGGACTTCACCATCAAAGATCCCAAGGCCACAGGCAAGGAACTGCCCTTTGTGGTGGAAAGGACAATTTACAGGGGTGGTCAGGTGTTCCATAGGTTCCAGCCCATTGAGAAAACCGCACCCAATGGCAAGCCGTGGCAGTTGATTTTCTCTATGACAGCCGCTACCGAGAGGGGTAAATACACCATGGAGATGGTTCTTAGGTATAAGAATGAAGAGGTAAGAAAAACAGCGCTGTTTGTGATTAAGTAGCTGATGAAAAGAAACCGATAAGTTCGTTCCAGCGCCAGGAGGAACCTTGCAGTTTTAAGGGGCAAGGACTATTGTATGCGTCAACATGCTGTCCAGATAGCGCTGAACAGAGCAATGAGCAAATCGGTCAAAATACCTATAGACGGTACCCTGGATCTTCATACCTTCCGCCCAAGAGAAGTGCCCACTCTGGTAAAGGATTATGTGAAGTTGTGTCATGAAAAAGGCATATACGACATAAGGATTATCCATGGAAAGGGCAAGGGGGTGCTGCGCAGTACTGTACACCGCATTCTAGAAAAACATCCCCTTGTAGTCCGGTATCATGATGCCCATGATTGGGCAGGGTGGGGCGCTACTATCGTTTACCTGCGCAGGCCTTAATCCCAGATTATGCGCCAATATTCAAATTGCCTTGCGGAGCAACGGGTAACAGTCTTTCGGCGGCACCTGTTTGATGAAAGGCAGTGGGACATGGTTTTGCTATGTTCCCTGCGCCGTCGGAAGATCCTTTTCAGACTGCATCTGACTTCTTACAGGGGGGCGGTCCTCCCATACGGGATGCCCGAGAGCATCGTGATGGGCTGCGCCATTGGTAACCTGAGCATCCCTACTCGGACCGCCACGAGAGTTTTCGGGAGGCTCATCCGGTAGATGCAGTCCTCAAAGCACCTCCCGACATTGCACTCATTTCGTGGTCCTAATTTCTGAAAGTATGTTGTTGCCCATTTGCTTCAGCTTTGCTAATTTTACTGCAACTTCAAAGCTGAAAGGAGTTGAGCTATGGACAAGGAACGTTATGCCAATCCGTATGTTATTGGCGTCCTTTTGGGACTCGTGCTGCTGTTCACCTTCTATACCATGGGCAGGGGGCTGGGCTCTTCGTCCACTTTTGCCAGGATAGCCGTGGCTGCCGTTCATGCAATAGCCCCGAAGCACGCAGAGTCAAACCCCTATTTTTCCAGGTATCTCGGGGGACCCCATTCACCCCTCATGGCATGGCTGGTTTTCCTAACGATAGGTGCTGGCCTCGGGGGGCTTTTTTCTGCCTTTATTTCCAGGCGGGTAAGAGGGGAAGTGGCAAGGGGCCCGTCCATCGGGGTCTCGGCGCGGCTTTGGCTGGCGCTATTTGGTGGTATGGCCTCTGGCTTTGCAGCCCGCATGGCCCGGGGGTGTACGAGCGGCCAGGCCCTCACAGGGGCCTCAGAGCTGGCCTTTGGTAGTTGGGTCTTCATGTTCTGCATATTCGTTGGGGCCTATGCGACTGCCATTTTCTTCAGAAAGGAGTGGTTATAATGGGGCCTTTGTACAAATACGGTTGGTTTGATTTTGCGTACAGTCTTCAACTGGCAGGGCTAATAGGATTTTGCTTTGGCTTCCTGCTGGAAAGGGCCGGTTTTGGAAATCCAAGGAAGCTCACCTCCATATTCTATCTCCGGGATTTTGCGGTGCTCAAGGTAATGTTTACGGCAATAGTAGTATGCATGGTGGGGCTCCTTTACTTCTCGATATTTGGCTGGATTGACTTGGACAAGGTTTATCTTCTGCCCACATACATATGGCCTCAAATAGTTGGCGGTCTCCTTCTTGGTATCGGTTTTATCATGGGCGGCTACTGCCCCACCACTTCAGTGGTGGCCACGGTTTCAGGCAAATTAGATGGACTCATATTTGTAGTGGGCATGATCTTAGGTTCTCTGGTCTTTGGTGAGGTTTTTCCTGCGATCCAGCATTTCTATGAGTCCGGCTCCATGGGAGCCGTCACCCTCCCGCAGGTGTTGCATATACAGTCAGGTCTCATTGCCCTTGGTGTGTGCCTGATGGCTGTGATTGCCTATTGGTTTGTGGAGAAGGTGGAAAACAGATTTGGTGATCCTGAAACACTGCCAGGGGGTTCAAGAAGGGCAAAACTGACAGCAGCGGGCATCATAGTGGCATTTGGTCTGATATTGGCCATAGTGAATCCTGACAGGATCGCTGCTACCAGGAAGCAAGTTGTGCCTGCAACACTTAAGAGTGGGCAGCCTGCTCCTGTCCCTTCATCTCCGGCAAGTGAGTCGGGGGAAGAAGGGGCAACTATTGTAGAAGATGAGGGCTGTTAGGAAAAAGGGTGCCGGCTTTGTGCCCACTTTGACTAAATACCTTGTCGTTTGCGGCGTGCCGAGCTTCTAGGTATTTAGTTGATATTATAAATGAAATTGGGGCTAGGTTGACATAAGCTCGGGAATTATGTAAACTAACCCCATGTTTTGCTTTACCTTCACATATAGAGTAAAGACTAAATTCAAGTATCATCTTTCGAGAACTAGGTCACTTGAGCCACCATAGGTTTGTCTGCCCTCTAAACCACTCAGTGCAATAGCTCCCCTCTGAACTACCGAACTATCTCTTATTTTTGTTGCTCAGGACAAAGGGGGAAATTTCGCGTCAGGAGGTGAACCATGCATAAAGCTAAATTCATTAGTAATATTAATAAATTATCTTATCTTTCGGAGCAGGAGAAAAGATCTCTGGATGAGGTGACCAGGCGTTTTATCTTCAGGGCCAACACATATTATCTAGGCCTGATCGACTGGAAAGATCCTTCTGACCCCATCCGCAGGCTCATTGTTCCAGACGTCTCAGAGCTTGAGCCATGGGGTTATCTGGATCCTTCCGATGAACACTCTTACACAGTGATGCCAGGGCTCCAGCACAAGTACCCTTCTACTGCGCTTCTATTGGTAAGTAAGGTATGCGGAGGGATTTGCAGATATTGTTTTAGGAAACGGCTATTCTTGAGTAGACAGTCTGATATCTTACGGGATTTCCCTGCGGCCCTTAACTACATAAGGAACCACTCAGAGATAACAAACGTATTGTTGACCGGTGGCGATCCACTCATGCTCCCCACCAGAAAGCTTGACCAATACGTAGAAGGGCTCTTTACAGTACCGCATGTTCGCATTGTGAGGATTGGCACCAAGATGCTGTCATTCAATCCTTTCAGGGTAACAGAAGATCACTCTCTTGCGGAAATGATAAGGCGGCATACTCGGACAGATAAGAAAATATACGTGGTAGTCCATTTCACGCATCCCAAAGAGTTTACTCCGCAAGCCGCGCAGGCGGTGGCCATGCTTCAGTCGGCCGGCGCCGTTTTGTTAAACCAGTGCCCTCTGATACGCGGTGTCAATGATAGGCCTGAGGTGCTTGCCGAGCTGTTTCAGACGATGGCTGAGGCAGGGGTACCACCCTATTATGTATTTCAGTGCAGGCCGGCTGTTGGGAACAAGCCATATGCAATTCCTATAGAGGAGGGTTATGAGATTTTCGAGGCAGCCAAGGCCAGGGTCTCAGGTCTAGCAAAAAGGGCACGATACGTGATGTCCCACCATAGTGGCAAAGTGGAGATCGTAGGGAAAACAAGAGAGTTTGTGTTCTTCAAATACCACAGGGCAGCCAATGAAAAGGATAGCGGCAGGTTTCTCATAATGCGAAGCAACCCTGAAGCCTACTGGCTGGATGATTACAAGCATGAGATAGATGACTATGTCCTGGGGGTGGTGCTGGAAGGGGCCTCAGGGCTCCGAGGGGACACATTCTACGAAGCAGTGTAACTCATTTGCCTTGCCGGAGTCTTTTATCGTAAAGTTCTTTGTCAAAAGGCCCGAATCCTATAAAAGAGGACATGGCAATCTATAAGGGGAAGGCAAGGCAAGATGTATAATGTGGCCATAGAAGAGACCTACCAGGACGGACAAATAATATTTAAGGAAGGGAGTTCTGGAGACTGGGTTTACATAATACTATCAGGTTCGGTGGAAATCTCCAAGAATGTTGGAGGTGAGAAGTATATTATTGAGATATTGAAGGAAGGAGATGTGTTTGGAGAGCTGGGGTTTATCGGGGGGATTCGGCGAACCGCCACCGCAAGGGCGATTGGCGAGACGACCCTTGGCATAATCGACAGGGAATTCCTGGACGAGGAGTTTAACAAGCTGTCCAGCCAATTCAGGTCCATTCTTGTGGCAATTACCCATCGGTTTAAGAAAATGCTGGACAGGGCCTGTGACTATACCATGAGATCAGAGGCCAGAATTCCCAAGGCCCTGAGCCTGGTATTCAAGGACAGGGATACGTTTGTCAGGGCCTATACGGGAAATATCAGCGCAGGAGGTCTGTTCATCAAGACGGAAAATCCCTTGCGCCCCGGTACACAGTTCCTGTTGAAACTCCAACTGCCGGGAATTTCAACACCCCTGCAAATCAAATGCGAGGTGGTGTGGGCCAGGAAACGGGAAGGCGATGCCTTAGACAAGCCACCGGGGATGGGCGTGAAGTTTACGGAGATTGCAGAGAAAGATTATCGACTGATCAAGCGATACATCGCCGGGATGGAATCTGCTTAGGCGCGAGGCATTTCCTGCCTGGCTGCTTCATACAATAGATCCAGGGCTTCCTGAACCCCAACTGTTGGCACGATAGAACATCCTTTGGCCGGGCGGATTCGCCATTGTGGGCCATCCTTGATTATTTCGACCCAGAAATTCTGGACAAACCCGCCCTCTGCAACCATTGCCCGTACCATAGCTTTTTCCCTTGGCGGATCATAAAGGGTCTCTTTGAACTCGACCACTGCCGTTTTTTTCCCGCCCTTTGGCTGAAAGTGCTCCGGAGAAAAGTCTTCCACCACGTGTGTCTTCAAAACTACATCCTCCTCTAAAGGTATTTCCAGGTGACCGATCTTTTTCATGTGGATCCGATAAAACTGCTGTTGGCCTTTTTCTTCCAGCCATTTCCTTTCGTATTTGGTGCTATAGGTTGGCGGGCACGCCTCGGTGGTCAGTTCAAACCCACACCCCGATGCTTGCCCTAGTATCCAGTCATAATAAGGCCTATAGTCGGTGACGATGAGTAGACTGCCTCGGTCCTCCAGCCTGCTGTTGAGCAGTTTCAAGAAAGGGGCGTCGAAGAGGCGATGCTTGGCGTGTCTCTTTTTGGGCCAGGGGCAAGGGAACAGGGAGTAAATGTATGTGATAGATCCTGGAACGAAAAGCCTTTTGAACAGAACCCTGGCATCCCCCTGAATCAGCCGAACGTTGCGAACCCTCGATAGGGCGATCTTGCGGAGGGCGTTTCTGATGGAAAGCCAGGCCATCTCGATGCCAATGAAATCCTTGTTTGGCTCTTCCAGGGCGCGCCTTACCAGATAGTCTCCTGAGCCAAAGCCGATCTCCACTTCGACAGGGGCATCTCGCCCGAAAAGCCTCGGCAGATCAAGGGGCCTGGGGATTTGCGTCCATGGGACATATGGGTCAAGAGAGATATATCGAGCTTTCATGGAAATTTATGGTCTTGGAGTTCGTTTGAATGAAGTTTTGAGTTTGAACACCGAGCCCGAGTTCCTCTGTAAAGATCGAACTTTATCCCAGATTATGCGCCAATATTCAAATTGCCTTGTGGAGCAACGGGTAACAGTCTTTCGGCGTCACCTGTTTGATGAAAGGCAATGGGACATCGTTTTGCTATGTTCGCTGCGCCGTCGGGAGATCCTTTTCAGACTGCATCTGACTCCTTACAGGGGGAACATCCCATTGCCTTAAACTGATTCGGCTGGCCTTCGCGCATAATCTGGGTTTATATTTTAAAGCATATTTCAATTCTTGAGGAAATGAAAATGCTAATGCGGTTGTAAAGGTCGAGTAAATTATGATAATGAAATTGCAAAACAAACCGTTGAAAGGAGCACTTCATATGGGTTCTAACAGCAAAGCGGCAAGACTCAACCAAATGAACTACTGGGAAGGAAAGCTGGAGCAAAGAATTAAGGCTCTGTCAGATGCGGGAAAGGAGCCGCAGAAGATCGCCACTGACCCTGTGGTGAGGAAGATCAGGGCCAAGATAAGAGAAACTCGGGCCCGAATCAGGGTCATTGAAGAAAAAGAGAAGAAAAATGAGGAATTGGCGCGCCGAAAGGCCCAGAAGACCTCTGAACCGAAGAAGGAAAAGGTCAAGAAGAAGAAAGGTGGCGAGGAAAAGCAGGAGTTGAGTAAGAGGCAGCAGAAGAAGCTCAAGAAAAAAGAGCAAAAAGCCAAGTCCTGAACTAATGGAAAGCAAACAAATCTTAGAAATCATTAAGCGACGGTTGGGACTGCCGGAAGAGGAGTTCAGAAAAATAGAGCAAAATCCCAAGTATAAGAAATTGTTCCAAAATGCCATCGCTGCAAGCCGATATCGTCTAATCGCGGAGGTCGTTAGGTCCAGGGGCTGCCATTCCGGGCACAGGGTGGGACAGAGACTCGTCTTTGATTCCACCGGCAATCTATTGACCAGAGAGAGCCCTGAAAGGGTGTGCGCATTTCTCATGCCCAATCTGACGGTCCTGATAAATGCCTTTTTCGAGAACTTGATGAACGGCAGGAACCCCAATGAAGTAATGTTCAACAGGACTGGCTGCTTTGATGTGGGTGTGGCATGCGGGGGATGGGGGCATGTTGTGGTGGAGATGAGGGCTGAGGAACTGCGGTAGAATTGACATTCTCTTATAACTAGCTATCTTTAAAAGAAAAAAAGATTAATAACACTCGGGATCAAGGCGAGGTTAGACATATGGATTGTGCTGTTGAAAGCGAAGGAATGCACTATGAAGGTACCTGCATAAGGCCCCCCAGCGAAGCCTACAGTATACTTCTGCAGGTGACTCTGGGCTGCTCCCACAACAAATGCACCTTCTGCGGGACCTATAAGGACAAGCGATTTACCATCAAGCCCAATGAAATTATCTTGAGCGATATCCTCTTTGCCTCCAGATACATGCGTAATCAGGACAGGGTGTTTCTCATGGACGGAGACGCCCTGATAATCCCCCAAAAAAGGCTTATATGGATTCTTGATAGGATCAATGAGCATCTTCCCTGGGTCAAGCGAGTAGGGGCATATGCCAATGCCAAGAGCATCAGAATGAAGTCTCTTGAAGATTTGATCGAGTTGAGAGAAAAGAAGCTGGGGATCCTTTATCTGGGGGTAGAGACTGGTG
>JALVSJ010000376.1:0-725 GCA_027024445.1 Desulfobacterales bacterium | reverse complement strand
CAAGAAGATTAACAAAGGAACCACGGCCCGAAATCTTATTGAAATGGGCCGTAAGGTAAAAGAAGCTGGAATCAAGCTCTCGGTCACAGTGTTGCTCGGCATTGGTGGCGTGGAGCGTTCCCTGATACACGCTAAGGCTACAGGGGAACTATTAAGTGAGATGGGTCCGGATTATGTGGGGGCCCTTACCCTCATGTTGATACCCGGGACACCTCTGTACGAGGATTACGTGAATGGCCGATTTCACACGCCTGACCAGAGAGGTCTCTTAATAGAACTGAGAGAGATGCTTTATCACACAAATCTGAGCCGAGGCCTTTTCTTCTCAAACCACGCATCTAATTATCTGCCTATTAAGGCCAGGCTGCCCAGAGGAAAGCAGGAGGCCCTGGATCTCATAGACAGGGCATTAAGTGGAGAGGTTGGCCTGCGACCTGAGTGGATGAGGGCCTTGTAACTGGCCGTGTGGCTATGGTGTGGTAGCCTTCTCAAGGATGGCATATATGTCGGGCGGGATTGGTATGGCCCTGAAATTGTCCGGGTCCGAGACGTCAAGGCAAATCCTTTTCTCGAATCCTTCCACCAATAATGTGTTGTCTCCGGTTCGGATGATGTGGTGGCTCAGTTCCAGGGTCTTCTTCTTGAGGGTCCTGAGTTCCGTGACGATTTTTATCTCATCGTAGTATCTACCAGGGGCCCTGTATCGGCATCCCGTCTCGACCAAG
>JALVSJ010000375.1 GCA_027024445.1 Desulfobacterales bacterium | reverse complement strand
TCATGTGGAGCGGGAAGACAAGCTTGCAAAATTTTGGTTAGATCCAGTTAGATTGGCCTGGAGTGGAGGATATAATAGAGCTGAACTATTAAAAATCCAAAAAATAATTGATCAACACCATGAATCAATTGTGGAGGCATGGCATGAATACTTTGGCGATTAAAATGGAAATCCCCCAAATTGTGAATGTGTCGGTGACCGATGATACTCTAACTGTTGAACTAAGTGATGGTCGGACAATTTCAGTTCCTACGGCGTGGTATCCTCGCTTAGTTCACGCCACGCCTCAAGAGAGGGAAAAGTGGAAGGTAATCGGGAAAGGTCACGGAATTCACTGGGAATCTCTTGATGAAGATATTAGCGTTGAGAACCTATTGGCTGGTAGGCCATCCGGGGAGAGTTTGGCATCATTTAAGAAATGGGTTGAAAATAGAAAACGAAGCATAACAAAGCGCTGCACCTGACCGCTATTTCGCTGCGCCATTTGGGCTTGGTCCATAGCGGCAAGTGACCCTTGGCGTTCGCGCCGCCTATAGATAAGAGCAAGGGCGCGGGCGTTAAGTCGAACCGTGGTGAGCAAAAAGGCAAGAGATAAAAGTGGACGGCGGCGCGAATGCGCGAACTGAGCCTCCGCTAAGACACCTTGCCCGCGCATTTAGGCATCGCATAGTGGCCACAATGGAGATGATATGATGAGAGAGGAACAATTGCTACAACGGATTACCATTAATCCAAAGGTTATGGTTGGGAAGCCTGTCATTCGTGGGACACGGCTGACGGTTGAGTATATTCTGAACCTGCTGGCGCACGGGGCAACAGTGGAGGAAATTCTCCAAGAGTATAAGGGCGTCACCCACGAAGATATTCAAGCTTGCATCTTGTTTGCAACTAAGGCACTGGAAAACACAGAGTTTATGCCGCTAGCCGTGGAGCCAGCATAAATGCGTTTCCTTGTGGATGAGTGCACCGGACCCACTGTTGCGGAATGGTTGCGTGGGCAGGGATATGAGGTTTTCTCCGTGTACGATGAGGCGCGTGGCTTGGATGATGATGCCATCATCCAGAAAGCCTTTACTGAGAATTGGATTCTGATAACGAATGACAAAGGCTTTGGGGAGAAGATTTATCGGGAAAGGCGGCCTCATCGGGGAGTGATTCTTCTGCGGCTGGATGATGAGCGAGCGACTGCGAAGATAGGGGTGCTCAAGAGGTTGCTCCGAAATCACGGAGACCGGTTGTCTGATCAGTTTGTAGTGGTGAGCGAGGCAAAGGTGCGATTCGCTCGTTGGTAACAAGCGGGACGCTGCCTAATCGGGTAGCCGAGGGTTTTAACCTCCCAGCCCCCACAACACCCAGCATGCGGGTCCCTGCCTGTGCGTTGCGCGCAGACAGCTCGGCTCATAGCTTTGCACTCTCGCCTCCTCCAGACGATGCCTCGCGGCAGCGCCCTTTATAATTACCCCCAAAACGGGACAATATGGTAAAGTTAAAGTGAGGAAACTGAGAAAGGGGGTCCAAAGTGGGAAGCCTGCGTGACGTCAGGCAGGGCGGAGAGGCTGTGGCGTACCGTGAAATATGAAGATATTTACATCAAGGATTATGACACAGTTGAGGATTTGAAGAAGGGGCTCAGGAGCTACTTCTGGTTTTATAACCCTGTCTGCTGCTAGGTAGAAATGAGAGACCTCATCAGAGCCTGGGTGATAGAACACCTGCCGAGGTGTATTTTGAGAACTATCAACTGAGACAACCTGCATAGCTATGGGGTATATGAAGCCAGCTATGGTACATCTTAAACTCAAACAAAAGTGGTCTTGACAATGGGGTCCACCTCATATTGCCGTTAACAAGGGGCTCCAGGGGACCCTCCGCTACGCTACGCCCCCCCTGAGCCCGAACGTTGAGGCTGTCGAAAAACTTGGTAATCTCCAGTTGAACAGTTGAAATAAGCCTGATCTCTGATAGACTGCGCCTATCCTGTACTTATCACATGAGACCTACCTGAGTGAGCCTTATATATGGCGAGATATAGGGACTATGACTATAGCCAGATGATGATGGTGCCCGTGTCTTTGTGATAACAAAGGCCGAAATCTAATGGATGCTTTATTGTATGGTTCACAATCTGAGAAGATTCTAAATTTCGGAGACAGTTATGCCAGGTGTCTTGCCTGTCTACCGCCAGGTAGAGATGAGGGTTATGGGGGAGTACCGGCATAAGAGGCAGGTCGAGGGCGAACCCAATACATTTTCCACGTGCAAAGCTTTGGTTTCCCAGTTGCATCCTTTCTGCCAGGAAGGAATAACTTCAAAAGGTAGTTTTTCGACAAGCTCGTTAGGCATAAGAATTTCGATAGCGGATAGTCATGGCTAAAAGACAAAACTTGAGTAATCCTTTCTCCACCGGAGGCGGCGGAGTTCATTTTGAAGCGCACGTGCAGGCATCTTTTGTAATTTTGATGCTCACGGGCGGTTATGCGCCATGCCTTCCATGCTGGCCGATTGTAGAAATAAAACTTCAAGGCAGGATCGATGGATTCGACACAGACGACATCATTATATTCGTAGAAGATCCTAATACCAAAGAACGGCGGAAGCTCCTTGGACAAGTCAAGCACTCCGTCACTGTTACAAAAGAGAGTTCTCTCTTCGGAGAAGTGATACAGGCTGCATGGAATGACTTCAACAACCCCAAGATTTTCACGAAAGGTAAGGATGCCATTGTTCTAATCACTGGTCCGCTCAATGCAACAGACGCACGCAACGTCCCATGGCTGCTGAACCAAGCAAGGCACACCAAAAACGTTGAGGAGTTTTTTAGAAACGTCCGGCAGGCAAATTTCAGCCCACCTAAAGCCATCGAAAAGCTCAATGTCATTCGACATCATTTAAATAACGCTAACGGTGGCGACGAAGTTTCAGATAGCAATCTTTACGACTTCCTTAACCACTTCTATTTACTAAGCTATGATCTTGGTAATGAGCAAGGAATTGTCTTGTCTCTACTTTATTCCCACATTTCCCAATTCGAGCCACACGATCCGCAGTGGCTCTGGTCTCGAATCGTCGATGTCGTACAAACATGGAATCAAGACGCCGGAACTATCACTTCCGATAAGCTACCTGAAGATCTTCTGGAAGCCTTCAAGCAAAAAGCTCCGGAGAAGATTCCAGAAGATTTTACGGCGGCGCAAGAGGAGCCTAAAGCCGATTGGAGGCAACACCCTGATGCCACTCACTTAGCCCTGGCAGTTCTGATTGGCGGGTGGAATGAAAAGAATCAGTGCGACATAGATGTGGTTAGCAAGCTCCTCAGCATCAGCTATGAGGAATGGTTAAAAAAGGCACGGGAACTATTGCATTACCCCGGTAGCCCATTGTCTCTCAAAAACGGCATCTGGAAAGTCAATAATCGTACTGAGCTTTGGAATTTATTGGGATCGCGAGTCCTTGACAAAGATCTTGACACCTTCAAAGCACTGGCTATTTCCGTGTTAAAAGAGCGAGACCCTGCTTTCGAATTGCCTGCGGAAGAGCGATATGCGGCGGCCATCCACGGCAAGGTACTCGAACATTCGCACGAATTGCGAAAAGGAATCTCTGAGGGCTTGGCCATTCTGGGCAGCCAGCCCGATGCGTGCAATCACTGCTCGCAAGGAAAGGCTGAAACAACTTGTATATTGGTCTTGCGTGAACTTTTGACTGATGCTGATTGGGTCTTGTGGGGTAGTCTGAACGACTTATTGCCTGCTCTTGCAGAAGCTGCTCCGGGTGAATTTCTTGATCTCGTCGAGAAAGCGCTCCGCAAGTCGCCTTGTCCCTTTGATAAACTTTTTGCTGAAGAAGGTAAGGGACTCTTTGGCAGAAATTATCTAACTGGACTGCTCTGGGCTCTTGAAGGATTGGCCTGGGACGAACAATACCTTGTGCGGGTCTGTGTTGCACTAGGCGAACTTGCCAGTCATGACCCAGGCGGTCAGTGGGCTAATCGGCCATTAAATTCCCTAGTAACCATCCTGCTTCCTTGGCTCCCACAAACATTGGCACCTATTGAAAAACGAAAAGTCGCGGTACAGACACTACTTAACGAGTGGCCGGATGTCGCCTGGAATCTGATTGTTCAGCTTCTACCCAGCCAACACCAAATTTCCACTGGATCCCACAAGCTAAGATGGCGAAAGACTATTCCCGATGATTGGAAAAAGCGTATAACCCGGCAGGAATATTGGCAACAGGTGTCTTTTTATGCAGAGCTCGCAGTTCGTGCTGCTGGTCACGATACTGCGCGGCTTTCTGAATTGATCGATCGTTTTGATAGTCTGCCCAAACCAGCTTTTGATCAACTCCTTGAAGTTCTCTCCTCGCAGCCCATTTCCGAACTGCCGGAAGATCAACGTCTCTTGCTTTGGGATCGCCTCAGGAAATTCACCAATAAACATCGGCGCTTTTCAGATGCAAAATGGGCTTTGCCCGGCGAATTGATCACCCGTATTGAAGAGATTGCTAAACGGTTGGCGCCAGCAGATCCTTTTAATCTATACCAACAGCTTTTTACAGATGATGATTTTGATCTTTATGAGGAGAGAGGGGATTGGGAAAAGCAGCGAAAGAAATTAGACGAGCGGCGGGAAAAGGCTATTAGGGAAATCTTTAAACAAAATGGTGTTGATGGTGTCATCCGGTTTGCCGAATCCATCGCTTCTCCAGAAAAAGTTGGCTACGCAGTTGGCGCTATTGATGATGATACGATTGAGCAAACCTTTCTGCCTCAATTATTGAATACAGAAGATAGCGAGCTCAAGGCATTGGTCAGTGGATTTATTTGGCGGCGATACCAGATCAGAGGTTGGGATTGGTGCGACAACCTTGACAAATCAGATTGGACACCAGCACAAATAGGGCAATTTTTGGCCTGCCTGCCATTTACCAAAGAAGCATGGGACCGCGCTTCTGAATGGCTCCAGAATCACGAGGGTGAATATTGGACCCGCACCAGAGCCAATGCTTATCAATCTGAAGGAGACCTTGATATTGCTATTGAGAAGCTCATGGAACATGGCAGACCATATGCGGCTATCCGTTGTCTGGACAAAATGCGCCACGACAAGCAACCAATCGATGTCAATCAATGTGTCCGAGCTTTGCTCGCAGCGCTTTCTTCTAGTGAGCCAATCTATGCCATGGATACATATCACATTGTGGAACTGATAAGGTATCTTCAGACAGACCCTTCGGTAAACCAAGAAGACCTCTTTAGGGTAGAGTGGGCATATCTACCATTGCTGGATCGACATAGTGGGGCCGCACCTAAATTCCTTGAAAGCAGGCTTGCCAGCGATCCCGAATTCTTTTGCGAGGTAATCCGCTTGGTCTATCGATCAAAGGATGAGGAGCAACCGACCAAGGAGCCTTCAGAAAAGGAAAGGGCAATCGCAACAAATGCTTGGCGGTTATTACACGAATGGCAAACACCACCGGGGACACAAGAAGATGGAACGTTTAGCGAAGATCACTTTAACGAATGGCTTCGGCGTGTGAAAGATAAATGTCGGGAAACCGGGCACTTGGAAGTTGCTCTAATTAAAATTGGCGAGGTTTTGATTCACAGCCCATCAGACCCGGATGGTTTGTGGATTCATCGCGCTGTTGCTCAAGCCTTGAATGATCGTTATGCGGATGAGATGCGTCGTGGTTTTAGAACAGGAACGTTTAACGCGCGCGGAGCTCATTGGGTTGACCCAACTGGCAAGCCAGAAAAGGAGTTGGCTGAGCAGTTTCGACGTAAAGCTGAGGATGTGGAGAATGCAGGGTTTCATCGATTCGCCGCCGCATTGAGAGAGTTGGCAGAAATTTATGAGCGTGAAGCACAACGCATAATCGATGAACATAAAAATCGTGGTGAAGAATAAGACAATGCCTAACACTTATAAGGCCTCCAGATGTCAATAGGTAAAAAAATTCCCTTGCGAAAAAGGGGTAAGTTTTCGCTTGTCACTGGGAATGCAAAAATGTACCAAAAAAAGGAATGAAAAGTGTACCACCTCCTAACCGGTAACATGGTAAATCTCTCCTGTGAAGGAGGGAGAGGCCATGATTGCAATGGAGGTATTTATGGACATTTTTGCATTACGTCGTCAGGGTTTCAGTATTCGCTATATAGCGAAGAAGCTTGGCATTCACCGTAACACAGTAAAAAGGTACCTGGAAAATGGTTCCCTGCCTCGATACCGAAAAAAGAAAAGGGCGGTATCTATTCTGGATCCATTCAAACAGGACATAGACGCTTTTCTTGAACATTACAGCTACCAGGCCACGTGGATCTTTGATCGCATAAGAAATATGGGCTACAAAGGCAGCTACGATACGGTTAAGAACTATGTGCGCAAGGTCAAAGACCGCATGAACAAACTGGCCTATATCCGATTTGAGACACAGCCCGGAGTCCAGGCCCAGGTTGACTGGGCTGATTTCCAGGTACAGGAACCTTCAGGCTATGCCTCCACCATCCATGCTTTCATAATGATCCTGGGTTTTTCCAGGGCCATGTTCGTGGAGTTCGTCAAGCGCTGCACCCTTGAGACTTTTATGGATTGTCATATCCATGCGTTCCGTTTCCTTGGAGGAGTGCCGGCAGAAATTCTCTATGACAACATGAAAAACGTCGTAATCAGCCGTAAAGGCTCTCGAGTAATATTTAACACCGAGTTTGCCCATTTCGCGCATCACTACGGTTTCAATCCACAACCTTGTCCCCCTTACAGCCCCTGGGTAAAAGGCAAGGTGGAGCGCCCCATCGATTACATTCGAGAGCGCTTCTGGCGGGGCTATGTGTTCGAGTCTGTAGAAAAGGCTAATCGCGATATAGTACAATGGCTCAATGAAACGGCCAATGAGCGTATCCATGGCACCCACCGCCAGCCGGTAAGGACCAGATGGGAGCGCGAGATCCCCTACCTGGGCACTGTTGCCGCCACGGATTACGATACCTCCATCAAGGTCTTCCGCAAGGTCTATAAGGACTGCCAGATCTCCTATGAATGTAACCGCTATGTGGTGCCCCATCATGTCGTGGGGAAGCAGGTCCTGCTCAAGATAAAAAACAACGTTATGCGAATCTATCATGACCAAGATCTCCTGGCTACCTACAGCGTGCCTGAGGGAAAGTATCAGGTGACGGCAAATCCTCTCTTTTACGAGCAGGTCAAGAAGGATAAAGAGCTGCTTTGTCGTAAATACGCAAAAGTTAAAGCCAGGGCCACCCGCGGGCTTACCAACGGCAGCCTTTTCCCCCAGGCCCACTACAGGCCATTAACGGTCTATGAAGAGATTGCCCAAGGAGGTGCCCAATGGAACAACTGATCACCGAACGCCTCCAGGAAAACCTCGGGCGTCTCAAGCTGACCCGGGCCTCAGAGGTCTTGCCCAACGTTGTCCAACAGGCTGAAGCCAATCAGAGTTCATACCTGGCTTTCCTTGATCATCTTCTGGAAGAGGAGGTGGCTGCCAAAGAAAAACGCCGCATTCACACGGCCATGAAAACCGCGGGGCTTCCCAGTGCAAAGACCATTGAGGAGTATGACTTTACCTTCCACCCCCATCTCGACAAAAAGCACGTGATGGAGCTCTTCGACCTGGCCTTCATCCCCAAACATGAAAACGTGATTTTTCTCGGTCCTCCAGGTGTGGGCAAGACCCATTTGGCCATAGCCTTGGCCATCAAGGCCTGTCATCATGGGTTTAAGGTCTATTTCACCACCATGGACACGTTGATCCGAAAACTCAAAGAAACCCAGTCCAAACGAAAGGCCTATCTTACCTCATCTCTCGTGATCGTAGACGAGGTAGGATATTTACCGGTCAATGCCGAGGAAGCATATCTCTTTTTCCAGTTCGTCTCCCAGCGCTACGAACGCCACTCTACTATCATTACCTCCAACAAGAGCTTCGGGGACTGGCAGGAACTCTTTGGTGATGCTGTTATCGCTGCAGCCATCCTCGACAGGCTGCTGCATCACAGCAAGGTCATTAACATCAAGGGTCACAGCTATCGTTTAAAGGACTTTAAAATAGATCAATCACACAACCATGATCTGATGAAAGGACAGATGGAAAACCATCAAAACCATTAACATGGGGTGGTACACTTTTACTTTCCCATAATTGGTACACTTTTAGTTTCCCATTGACATCGCTTTTATGAATAACGAGCCTTGAGCCTGTTGGCAGCCATCTGTCCTGGTTTCGAACCGGATGCCGGGCTAACAGGCCCTGCATCAAACACTTGCGCCAGAAGCGCAGAGGTATTTATGCTTGCTCCTTTCTTGTGGTCATCGTCTGTGGTTAACCTGACTTTACCGTTTCTAGGCCTGCCGACGGCAGAGAGGGAGAACGATGAACTGGCCGAGTATGGTTTGAGTGCTAGAGAGGTGATCGGTGGAATTGTGGATGCAGTGGTTGTGGAAGAGTATCCGAACTATCCGAAGGGGCCCTCCGTTCTGCTGTTGCGAAAGGATAAATCCGGATCGCCGGTTCATGTTGTCTGGGGTATCCTAAAGGGCTATAATAAACCAGGAGTTCTGCTCACAGCCTACAGACCAGATTCGGAACGTTGGGACGAAAATTTTATAAAGAGGCGATGAAAATGCGACGGCGAAAAAAGACAAAGCATGCTCATGAAGGACGATATGTTGCTGAAGTAGAGGTGGAACTGATTGAGGATGATACTGGGTGGTCTCCCTGCCTTAGCATCGAAGATGCTTACAAATTGGATAACGTTAGAGATGCGCTTCGTCAGGGCGACCTTGAATCGGCTGCACGATATGGACGAGTTTATGAACTTCGTCCAGTAGCATATCAATAGTCTCATAACAATCTGCTGCAGGAGACGCCAATTCCGCTGGCCTGCCTATAATTGTGCCATATGGCACTATCAGAGGCAGACAGGTATTCCACTGCCTGCCCGCCTCCGGCGGGACGCTCCATAGCGGCAGGTGAGCTTTGTCGGTGGCATACCTAAGAGAAAAATTATGAAGGAAGAAATTGGAACTGCAGAGGAACGCTCCAGAAAGACAAAGGTTACAATTAAATTTTTGGGGATTTTTGGGCATCTATTGCTCATTGCTGCTAGTTGGTTCTTTATACAAGGCGAAATGAATACAGTAACTTTTTTGCTTGGAGCTGCTGGGATGTTAACTGGTTATGCAGCTTTGCAGCAAGCAGGTAAGCCGACAGAATTTGAACAAAGGCAAATTGCAGTATTCAAAGAGATCAATGCCGGACATCCCCCCAAGGGCTATCTTTTGAGAGGCTTGAGCCGTATGATGGGAAACTATCACGGGCGGCTTGTCTCGCCATAGCTTAGCGACGGCAGATTTTTAGGGAAAAAGGAGCCTCTATGACCAAAAGGGTAGCTTCTACAGTGTGGATTTTCGTTGCTTTTGTTCCCTGGATTGCCTATTGGTCGCTTTCCGGGTCAGGACTGGTCGAGCCTGGCGTGATCGTCGCTCTTATCGGCGCCCTTGCCCTCAACATCTACCGGCTCCGTACCGGTAATCCCAAGCTGATGGATGCAGTCACGCTCGCTTTCTTTGGGCTACATTTTGTCTTCATACACATTTTGTACAGCGACTTATTTATCATCTATGCTGGGGCCCTCGTTTATGTCGCTCTAGCAGTAATGGCCTGGGGTTCGCTTATTGTTCACAGCCCGTTCACTTACCAGTATGCCCGCGACGATTGGCCCCGCGAGTATTGGCAGAACCCCCTCTTCCGACGCACCAACAAAATCATCACCCTCCTGTGGGCGGTGATCTTTACTATCGGCATCGTACTCAATCTCGCTGCTCTAGCTTGGCCTGTCCACAAAATTCTGCTGAAAATCGCGCTTCCCAATGCTTTGCTTGCTTTCGGCATCGCCTTCTCCATCTTCTTTCCCCGTTGGTTTCCCAGGAGGATGCTGGCCCAGGAAATTGCCCATTGGGAACGCCCTTTTGGCTGGCATCCGCCGGCGTTTCCCACGAAGCCGACGGCCCCCGATGAATTTGATGTGATTGTCATCGGTGCAGGTATGGGCGGACTGACAGCTGCCGCGCTCCTGGCGCAGCGTGGCCTGAAAACCCTGGTGGTCGAACAGGCCCACTACGTGGGCGGCTTCTGTGCCAACTTTCGCCGCCACCACCGCAAGTACGTCTTTGACATAGGAGTACACGACATCAGTGGCCTAGGTCCACGCGGTCCTGTGCGCCATCTACTGTGCCAACTGGGCATAGGGTCGTGCTTAGAATTTGTGCGCATGTCTCAGGAATACATCCTGAGTGATCTACACCTACGCGTACCTCACAACGCTGACGCGTTCGTGGCGGAATTAGCCGTTCTCTACCCGGACGAAAGGGAGCAGTTCGGTAAATTCTTCACTGAAATGCATCATGTGTATCAGGAACTCTATGCAGATATAGAGAAAACAAGCGGTGCACCACGTCCACCAACCGATCCTGATGCAATGTTGCGCTATCCGATCACCCATCCACACCTTTTCCGCTGGATGGAGCGAACTTACCTAGAAATGCTTGATGCCTACTTTAGCAATGGGAGCCTTAAGGAACTGTTATGCACGTTAGCATCATACCTAACCGACAAACCCGAGACGCTAATCGTAATGCAAATGGCACCTATCTTCGGCTATTACTTCGATGGTGGTTTTTATCCGAAGGGCGGTTCGGGCCAACTGTCACAAGCGCTCGCAGAGACGATCCAGGCGCATGGTGGTTCTATCCTCCTGCGGAAGAAGGTGAGCAAGATTCTGGTGGAAGACAACACGGCTTATGGGATTCAACTCACGGAGGAAAGCACGTTTCGTGGGCGTGTGATTCTCTCGAACGTCGATGCTCATACCACATTCTATAAACTAGTAGGGCTGAAGCATCTGCTTCCGAAATACGCCAAGTTGGTACAGGATTTGCGACCCACGATTTCGGTCTTTGCCGTCTATCTCGCGCTAGACTATGATCCCCCGATTGCACCCATTACGATATACCGGCCGGCAGAAGGAAGAGAACTAGGGCTAGCTGTCCCATCAAAAGTGGACCCCTCCCTTGCACCGCCCGGGCACCACGTACTGACCGTAGTGACTTTGCTTCCTCAGCCGGAGGCAGCTACATGGAACCCCTCTGACCCCAATTACAAAGTACGCAAGGAGACTTTTGCGAATGAAATCATTCGTCAGGCTGAGACACTGCTGCCCAGCTTGCGCGACCATATCATCACACGCGATGCGGCCACGCCTGCAACGGTGACGCGTTACACCGGACATCCTTCTGGAGCGATTTACGGCTTGGCGCTTGGTAATGAGCGCCTGCCGCTGCAAACGCCGGTTCGCCATCTCTATCTTGTGGGTGCCAGTGCCTGGCCAGGCAGTGGCGTGGAAGCAGTGGTTATCTCCGGTATTGTGGCTGCTAATATGATTTGTGATGAGAACCAGAGATAGAGATACCACATGCGGTGTATAAACCGGCACTTGCACTGACGTGGCCTCCACTGCGCTTCACGGCGCAGATGAAGCGCACGTCATTAGGACAAACAAAAATGAATACGATCAACATTACAGATGAAACTGTAGAAATTGAAGTAGAGGGTTTAGACAAACTTTGGTCATTAAGGTAGTGTAACATTTTTTGTGTAAATTTTGAGAGGGGTAGAAAAAAGGGCGCTTTTCCTTTACAAGGGTTTTGACACTAAAACCTAAGAGAAAGGAGAA
>JALVSJ010000374.1:10730-11784 GCA_027024445.1 Desulfobacterales bacterium | reverse complement strand
TTGTATCTTTGGGTAATCCTGCCCCACCACCTTTCTCCAGATCTCGGAAAACATGAGGGTACCGTATGTGAATAGATTAAAGGTCATCTCCATCTCCTCATTTTACCGAGATTACACGACCCCCGGTGACATCCACCAGATCCTTGGGAGTAAGCCTGAACACTGCATGGGGTGTGCCGGCTGCGGCCCATATCTCCTTGTGTTTGAACAGATCCTCATCAATGAAAATCTCTGGCTTCTCCAAATGCTCCACCGGAGCAACACCACCAATGGAAAATCCCGTCCTATTCCTAACGAAATCGGGACTTGCCATTTTAACAGGTTCGGAAACAAGAGAAGAGATCGTCTCCTCATTGATCCTGTTGGGCCCGCTTGCAATTACCAGCACTGGTCTCTTGCTCTGCGTGGTCCTAAACACAATGGACTTCGCAATCTGGGCAACACTGCAGCCAACCGCTTCAGCAGCCTCCTTTGCGCTCCTCGTGGATTGTGGCAACTCCACCACCTCACAATCAAGCCCGTGGGCCTTCAGGGCATCCTGGACCCTCTGGGCACTTGTACTTAGTTTCTTACTCATGGTTATGTCCCCTAGAAACTATTGAGTGATTTGCTCCGGCCTCAAAAGGATATGGTAGATGTACCGAGCAGGTTGGCACAAAGCACAAATTACCGGAGCAGTGGATTTCTAACAGCAAGGCCCTTGAAACGGCTGAAGTCCCGATCAGCCGTCCAAAGTTCACGTACTCCATGAAAACGGCATAAAGCCGCTACCCTTGCATCGTGCACTCGAGGGCCTGAGACCTTACCTTTCTGCATCAGCAAACGAAGCTCGTCCCAGTAGCCCTCGCCCTCTGAAAGCATGAAAATGCTAGGGGATTCCAGCCATGCTTGGATCTGTTCTAACGCTCGCCTCAATGGTGTAGGAGGATCGTATATCTTTGGATGAGTGACAATAGCCAAGAACTCGTGAATGCATGGCCACGGTATGGCCCATGGAGCGCTGCCTTCCGCAAGTTCCTTTATACATTCGTACGCCGCCTCGTGCCACGGCGAA
>JALVSJ010000374.1:0-10720 GCA_027024445.1 Desulfobacterales bacterium | reverse complement strand
AGAATATTCGTATCGACGCAGATCACCCGCCACGCCCCTCATAGGTTATTTCCCGTATCCGCTCCCAAGAAGACCCATCTACCTGCGGCTGAAGTCCCTTCCCTTTGAAGGTAGCTTTGCGCAGCCTAAAACGGGGCTTCTGGCTCCTATCCTTCAGTACCTTTTGTAGCCCTTCTTCGATGAGGGCCTTGAGAGTGGATCGCTCCCTTTGCGCAATTTTTTTTGCTTCTTGCAAAAGGCCATCAGATATATCTACTGTCGTCTTCATATGGGTACCCATATCACCAAGTAGGGTCATATGTCAATCACAATCGGGAGAGGAATCTGGTAACGTCAAATATTTTTGTGTCAGGACAAAAGGGGGTAAAAGTTTTCACCTTTAGGTTTCCATGTACGAACACAGTCCGATAAACCCATTTCCTTCTTCCCTCCTAAGAACCAGCTTGCTTCCAATGCCAAAAACGTCATTTCGAGGAGCGTTAGCGAGGAGAAATCTTTTTAGCATAGTTACAAGATTTCTCGCTACGCTCGAAATGACGATACGGCTATCATTCTTTCATGAATTACCCGAAAGCGTAGCGTTTGGGCAGGTTGCTGGCGGCAGACAGGGATTACTTCCCATGCATGTGGCAAACTCCTAATCACTGTCCTACTCATCTGGGTGCCTCTCTATCTTTCCAGTAGACAGGCTTTCTTTTGTGTTCTCCTTGAATCTTTCTTAACAGGTATCCCTTTTCTCTCTCTGACACAAGATTTGATACACTACCTAATGTGGTGCGGTATTGCCAAATAGCAGGAATTTAACTATGTTAATTCCCAGTGGGGTAATGCTATCATGGCTTCTAAGACGAACAAAGTTGTTCTCATATCGTGCGTAAGTAAGAAGCTCTCTCACAAGGCAAAAGCAAAGCATCTCTATATTAGTCCCCTTTTTTGCCTCAGCCTGAAGTATGCCCAACAACTTTCCCCTCAGAAGATCTTCATTCTGTCTGCAAAATACGGGTTGGTCCACTTGGATGAAGAAATTGAACCATATAAAGTTACCCTAAATAAGATGTCTGCCCGCCAACGAAGAAACTGGGCTGATAAGGTTTTAACGGAATTGCAGCGAAATTGCGATTTAGAAAACGACCATTTTGTTATTCTAGCTGGGGTGAAATATAGGCAATATCTGATGTCGCACCTTAACTTTTGTGAGGTGCCATAGGCGGGTTTGCCGATAGGGAAACAACTACAATTTTTGAAAAAGGAAACCGAGCGTGAGTGAGATCTGCCAGCAATTACACGCACTGTTCAGCCGGCTTCCACGTTATCGATTTCCATTCAACGAATTAGCAATCCCCCGCAATGGTATCTACGTTCTTTTTGAGAAAGGGGAATGCGCACACGGAGGAGACCGAATAGTAAGAGTAGGTACGCACACAGGAGATAATCAACTGTGTTCGCGCCTGAAAGAGCATTTTATGCAAGAGAACAAAGACCGGAGTATTTTTAGGAAAAATATTGGGCGGGCAATACTCCGAAGAGCAAAAGACTCGTTCTTGAAGCAATGGGAGTGGGATTTGACAACAAGAAAGGCGAAAGAGAA
The DNA here is from genome assembly GCA_027024445.1 of Desulfobacterales bacterium. Lineage (GTDB taxonomy): Bacteria > Desulfobacterota > DSM-4660 > Desulfatiglandales > Desulfatiglandaceae > B111-G9. Next base: position 9,132 of record JALVSJ010000374.1, on the reverse strand, counting down.
ATACTTACCGTTGCTTGACAGGGAAAAACAGCGTCAGGTCGAGAAAGCAGTAACACGATACCTGCGGGAAAACTTTACATTTGTGGTCATTAGAATGGAGAAGGCACACGAACGGCTGCAGTGGGAACGTAAGATTATTTCCACGGTATCGTGGTGTCAAGAGTGTGGCCCATCCTTACACTGGCTTGGGTGGCACTCACCAAAGAAGAAGATACGCGAGAGTGGATTATGGCTTGTTAACGGCCTATATAAAGATGGCTTATCATGGGCAGAATTGGAAGAATTGAAAAAAATCGTTTGGGTTAAGGCAGATGATCCGAATTTCAAAGAAGGTGAGGAGGCCTGTGATATGCATTACGAATTTACCAAATTGCTAAACGGCTTACTGCAACCTCTCATAAGTTGTCTCGAAGAGATATTGCCACAACTTTCCAATAACGACAACTGGTGGAAAGATAATGTATTTGACAATTTGACTGTCAAGCAGCAGCGGAAGGTCAAACAGAAAGGAACACCGTCTCTCTCATCCTTAGATCTTGCTGCGTTACTTAGAGTGCTGGACAAGAATTGGCACCATATCTCCTCAAAAATGGATTTGGACCTCGAGGCTCGAAATTATGTTAAAGAAATGCAGACCGTTCGGAACAGATGGGCCCATGCGGACGCGAAGGGTTTCTCGCCAGATGATGTATACCGGGATCTTGATACACTGGAGCGCCTCGCACTACTGATAAAGGCCAAAGAGACTTTTATTCGGGAGATCAGATCGGCAAAAATTCCATACCTTAAGAGGATCCTTGCCTCACTTTCCGCTTACTCAGCAAACGAAGATAAAGAAACTTCTCGCAAGAAAACTGAAAGTCAAGAGTCTGCGTCTAGCGATATACACAAGCCTGAATCTCCCCCTAAACCAAAGACTCATGCCCATCAAATATTTGAAGCAGCGGTTATTGTTTCGCGCAGAGGGAACGGAATTTTTACGAGAGACCAAGTACGGCAACAAATAGGTATAAATCATCACAAATGGAAGTCGGGTTATACAGCCATATTCCAAGGTATGCGTGATGATGCTCCTAATGGTGCTCTAGACCCGGGGCTTAGATTCAGAAATGTATTTCACCGAATTCAGCGTGGAAAGTATCAGCTCAGCAAAGATGGCAAGAGGCTCGTGGACGAACTAGGTATCTAATAACATACGAAGGGAAATAATTTGCAAGGACAGCTTGTCGTCACTTTCGTCCGACTGTACGAAACAGAAGGAGCTAGCTATCTCTGCAGTTTTGAAAAAATGGAAGAAGATGCTGGTAAAAAGCCTAGCCATCCATAGTAAATGCAATTATCAAGAACTCGCGTTTTTACGTGCTATAGCGTATTGCGCATTTCTCACCGCCAGAATGCACTTTAGTGTACGTCTACGGTTGATGGATATAGGAGTAAGGTCGCAGGATATCATTGCAGCATAGTCTTCGGGAAACCTGCCCATTCAGTCAAAGATTGATCTGTGGGGGGTACGAACCAGATTCTCAAAACTTTTGGGGTGTGATTGACCTCGACGTTATCACAAAGGGGGGGACACATGACTCTAAGACAACCATATATTATTGACTGCCCATCGTGTGGGAAGAAATTTGGTGCTGTGCTGTGGGATAGTATAAATACGTCGGTTAATCCAGAAGGTGTGAAACTTTTATTTGAGAGTAAAATCAACCTGGTATTTTGTCCATCATGCGGATTGAGGTTCTTTGTCAATAAACCAGTCCTCGTTCATCACCCCGAAATGAAGTTTTTTCTATGGATCGTGCCAGAACAGGAAAATTACAGAAATAGTGAACATCTCAAGAAAGAAAGCGATCTAATCATTAAAGAACTGCTCTCAAACGCAGAGCCCCAGGATGAGTTTGATATTATTCCTGGATACATATGCAACGTAATATCGTGGAGGACATTCTCTTGGTTATTGATGAACTCGAAGGAAGGGAGAGATCTCCCTCCAGATGAAAAGTTACATGAGCTTATATCTGAAGCTGTTGATAGATGGCCTGCGTCTTTAGAACGAATGCTCGGCATAGAGGGAGCTGACGTAGTAATCTATCCTGGCGAGGACATAAAGCGAAAAGGTGTATGGCTTAGCCTTAATGATGATCCTGATCTCCCTCACGTGTTTTTTTGGGAAGAGAGGAACTTTATGAGAAAACATTAGAGCTGTACCGAGAGCGACGGGATAGCAAGAGCAAGGGGGAAAGAAATAACGGCTGAAAAGAGGTGAGGGTAAAAGTGAGTAGCAAATACGACGAATTCTGGGAAAAGAAGATCGATGATCTGAAGTCACTTATTTCAGGGTTTAACCGACGCTACAAGCTCAATGTAGCTGGGATCACCCGTATAGGAAGTAGAAAGAGCTGGTATGGGAAAGTAGAAGTGGGGAAATACGTTGAGCCCAAGAGTGGTGAAGCCCACATGACAAGTCTGGGCAACGTTATGAGGAGAAAGGGCCTATTTGACGCTTATCCAGAAGACGTTTTTCTCTTCTCCATGTCGTCCGATGGAAAATTCTTGAGATGTGAGAAGGGAGGCCTGGGAAAAGACTCTATCCGGATCAATACAAAAAAGAAAAGAGATAAGAAACTAATGGCTACCATCGACCCAAGAGCAATCGCAGCTATCGAGTTCCTTGATAAGCTGCGATGGGAAAACGACTTTAACTATCTATATGCATGGCCTGATACGGTTAGATTCTACAAACAGATGGATGTTTCCAAAAGAGTTCTTGTGCACTTTTTGGCCTACCTCGCAAATGCTATGATTCCTGCCGATACAGTATGGAAATACTTCGTACCAAAGGACTCAGAGCTGATAGACGAGTATTATAATTTTTCAAGGCCAGAAGAAATAACAAATCTAGTAAATAGGTACGAAGATAACATTACAGCGGGGCTCGGCAAACAGGAGGCATTAAAGGCGATTGAGACATCCCTTATCAAACTGAAAGTGGGATATAATGGAAGTCTTTTGTCTTTTGTAGATTACTCCCTCAGTGCACGTAGCAAAGGAAATCCTGTATTTGAAGTCTTAGAAGGCAAGTTCTTTGATCTCATCGGAGCAAATTTCACCAAACGAGTGCGCTGTATTATAAGAGACTACAAGAAATGGTCTGTGTTTGATGACCTTTGTAACAACCTCTCTGAGAATGGGAGGAAAATATGGGAGGAGGAATTTAAGACAGATCAGCTCGAGCTTCCAGTGGACGCTAACGTAAAGAAGACCCTTGAAAACCTTTCTGGAGAAACCATTGGCAATGCGTCCGCTCTAATGCTGCCAGAGCCACTAGATGTGCTTTGGCAGGTCGGAAAGGACAGGTGCCCTAATAAGAAAAAACCAGGAGAGTGTAATACTTGCTTTTTCGGTGGAGCCGAAGTTTTCAAGTATGTTAAATGTCCAACACCCGGCAGGAGTTGTGAGGCTGTAAAAGCTCTATTCAAATGGCGGGGGATATGCCCGGGTTCGTGCCCCATTGGAGCTGCTAAATCAAGCTGCCATTTTTATAATAATGCCAACTGAGAAGGCTGGCCGATATGCAGGGTGTGAAATTAGGATAGAAAGGAAAAACCGCCAAGCATAAGGCATGATCGAGATTAAGATGTATACTGGGGAAATGATGCTTCGAGACATGCTAGAGGAGGGATAGCAAGTGGCAAACAAAAAAGGAAAAGTAAGAGTGCTATCGAAACGGACCATGCGATGTCCTTTCTGCAAAAAGGAATCTTCTCTGGAACCTAAGCTTGTAAACCACTGCGATCATCTCATCGCAGCTTTGGAACCCAGGGCTTACGATCCTACGATTTGGTATATTTCAGGGGAATTCCAGGACGTACTAGAGGAAGAAGGGCATAGTCCAAAGGTTCTCATCGATTGGCTCGAAAACGAAAGGGAGAAGAGTGCATTGGTAAAACCTGGAGAGCGCTTAGATCGTCAAAAAAAAGATTACGGGGAAGGAAGCCTTAGAGCGCTCCTTGACGAAGCTAGGTGGAATTACATCGAAGATAAAAGAAAAGGTGAGGAGGTTCCCATTAATTTCTATTACTCACGGGAGAAAGGCGATGCGTTGAAGGAATTCAGGAAGCACGTATATGAGCTTCCGTTTATGACCATCAAGCTGACATTATACCAGATGTACTTGTTGGACTATGCCTTAGGAAAATACGAGGAGTGGCATCGCTTGAAACGCAAGGATAGAATACGACCCAAATTTTTCGCCTTAGATAAGCTGAATTTCCTGCTGGAAAACGACGACGAAAACTATTTCGTTCTGAAGAAGGTCCCCACTAATATAATTTTTGAGTTGATGGAAAAATATCACGAAAGAGGACTACTATCGAAAAAAGAATTTGAAGAGATTCAACAGGATTGGAGTTCCCTTGATGATCAGAAAAAGAGGGCCATTGGAGGCAAATACCACGCTGAATTGATGGATGATGAGTCGGAAAGGTGGCTCTTACATAGGATTATTGAAGAAGTGGGGACTGGACAGGATCTGCACCAAATGTTTGCAGAGATAGATGAAAAAGATCCTCGCTCGATAATCTGGGACATCTATCTTGAGGAAAGCTTGTATGAAGGCCCACCTGAATCAACATACCAAGAACTTCCCAAGCTGAAAAGCTGGAAAACAGTTTGGAAGTATATGCATGGAGGGTATTCACTGGCTCCGGAAAGGAACAGAGTAGACTTTATTGTCGCCACGCGAAAATTACTAGAAGAGGCGATTAACAAGATTATGATGCGGAGCAGTGACCAAAAATGCAAACCTTCCACATTCGCAGCAAGCTCAGTGTTTTAGGCGATAAAGATAATACGTCAGGGGCTGATGTCAAAGATGTCAAAAATGACATGCTTTATTTGTGGAAAACGTGTTCGGAAGCAGTACACCCAAATCCGCTTGTTGATCATAAGCACGCTCAACTGCTGCTAAGAATCTTGGAGGAGAGAGTGCTTCCACATCTAGAGCAATGCCTCTTATAGGCGACAATTAGACATTACTTTCTGAACGGTGGAAAAGGAACCAGGAGCGCCCAGGCAACCGGGAAACTTGCTAAGAAGAAATGCAGGAATGTTCCTTAGACCATTCGGCCCGAGGAATAACATGTGTTGGTATATCTGTGTAACCCTCCTGGACCTTTGGGAATTCTTCCTGTATAAGATGACTTATTTCTTCAGGCGGAATTCTTTTCATGTTGCAATAGATGAGGCGTAAGTGAAGATCATGGGATTTTGTAATCCGTTGTTTGTTATTTTCCCAGCGCGAGATAGTCGCATTGTCCACCCCCATCTGCCTTGCAAGCTTTTGAGCGCTCACCCCTATATTCTTTCTCAAAAAACGGATTTCCTTTCCGTTTAACAGTGAATTTTTCTTTACCAGTTTACGTCCTATAAGCGTATGCAGTTCATCAATAGACGGGATCCTTGCAACCTCTTCACCACATGGGCATCGAAACACATCAATCCCTCTTAATATTACATTATCTAAGCCTGACTCTAGATAATGATAATCTTCTGCACTTATGTGCGTCATCTCTTTCCCGCAAGCAGGGCATTTCATTCTATGGGCCCCCTTTCTAAAATACAGTAATACAAATTATTTCATTCTCAGTAACAGCAGCAACAAATGTCAACTCATTGCCGTCTATGTCCACGCCTTTTATCGTGCATTTCCAGTTACCATACTCGGGTGATTCCTCTAAGGAAACAACCTCTCCCCACTGAATGACGTATCTGATATCGTCCATTGATACATTGCGTTGTGCCATCCTTTGACGGCAATGTCTGGTGATAGAAATACAAGTTTCAGAGATTTTCTTTATCAAAGAATGGGCTTTTTCTTTATCCATAATTATCGACCAAGTCCTTGGATTTTACAAGGCTTTTTTGATGTGACGTCAAAAATACACAAACAATCAATATGCCTTGCTTCTGTGAGATGCTGCCAGCATGAATACTATTTTTTCATTTTCATCAATTTCATAAAAAAATCGCCAAGCACCGATTCTATACCGCCATGTCTCGGGCTCAAAGTTTTTCAACTTCTTTATGTTGGGTCCAAAATGGGGATGTTCTCGAAGTTGGGGGTACACGAAAGAGCGGAGCTTATGAAGAATTTTACTTTGACCAGAGGCAGCGATACGTTTTAGGTCTGTTTGAAACTGCGCTGTTTCGAATATCCTATAGTTACTCGACGAATCGTCCTTTTCTTGCCCTTGCATCGCGGGACCCTTTCCGAATCCTCTTTATCAATTTTTCATTTGCGAGAATCTCAGCCATTTCCGCATCATCAACAAATTGTTGTTCCGTTATCTTGGCCAAGGCAGCGGTTTCGATAAGATTAGAAAGCGGTCTGTTCTCGGCCCGTGCTGCCTCCGCAAGGACCTTATAAACCTCATCACTTAGGCGCAGTGTGATGGTCTTTCTCATTTTGATTTTTCCCCCTTCCCTAATATCAATTTTATTCTAGTGTATTCTTCTTGATTCAAAAGTTCAATACTAATCCCTACCCGCTTCCCTTTGAAAAAGGGAGGGGCCCGCTCTCTCATCTTTGCAAAGCCTTGCTTTCAAGAGACGTTTTCTGGGCGCAGGGCTATCTTAGGATAAGTATGCCATTTATCCGCCCGCAGGGAAGGTCAGAAGCAGGGAGGAGTTCTGGGCCTTCCCCACAGTGGCCATGCGGGGAGGAAAAATTTGAGGCGTTTTGTCATTCAGAGGGACACCCCAGAATCACGGATTCTTCTTGATACAAGGGCTCAACACGGATATCATTTTCGATTCTGGAATTACGAGCATACCACACAGAGGAGGAAGATGTGAAAACGATCGAAGGCTTTGAACTTGTCGAGGAAAGGAAAATAGCTGAATACAACACTGCCTCAATGCTCTTACGGCATCTCAAGACTGGCGCCCAGGTGCTATCGCTTTCAAATGACGATGATAACAAGGTATTCGGCATTACATTCAGGACACCTCCTAAGGACTCTACTGGCGTAGCCCATATCCTGGAGCACTCTGTGCTATGTGGCTCGCGCAAATATCCAGTAAAAGAGCCTTTTGTCGAGCTGCTGAAAGGCTCACTCCAGACCTTTCTAAATGCCTTCACCTATCCTGACAGAACATGCTACCCGGTAGCAAGCCAGAACCTGAGGGATTTTTACAATCTCATAGATGTATACCTCGATGCGGTCTTCTATCCCATCCTTGACCCTTTTACTTTCAAGCAGGAAGGCTGGCACATTGAGGCTGAAAGCGAGCAAGGCCCCTTTCAGCTAAAAGGAGTGGTATACAATGAAATGAAAGGTGCATATTCCTCTCCAGATAATCTGTTGAGTGAGTACTCCTTGCAGTCTCTTTTCCCGGATACTACCTATGGTTTTGACTCCGGCGGAAACCCCAGAGAAATCCCTAACCTCACCTATGAGCAGTTCGTGGAATTTCACAGGAAGTATTATCATCCTTCCAACGCCCGAATTTTTTTCTGTGGGGATGACAGTATTGAAGCGAGACTGGAGTTCTTACGGCAATATCTGGACGCATTCGAACCCATGGAAGTGGACTCAACTGTTCGCCCCCAACCTCCTTTTAAGGAGCCCAGGCGCATAGAGAAATCGTATATGGTTGATGAGGAGTCTCCTCAGGCCAAGACCATGTTAACCTGCAATTGGGTACTGGCAAGCCCCGAAGACCCAGTCAAGAACTTTTCCTTCAGGGTGCTGGAATATGTACTGCTTGGAATGCCAGGATCCCCATTGCGCCGAGCACTGATTGAGTCCGGCCTGGGCGAGGACATTGCTGGCGAAGGCCTAGGCGCGGAACTGAGGCAAATTTATTTTTCTACTGGGCTCAAAGGAATAGAGCATAAAAGCGAAGACCAGGTGGTTGATCTCATCAATGAAACCCTCACGCAACTTAGCTCCAGAGGCATTGAACGCGAAACTCTGGAAGCTGCCCTCAACACCATCGAATTCAGGCTCAGGGAAAACAATACTGGCAGTTACCCAAGAGGTCTGATCCTGATGTTAAGGGCCCTTAGCACCTGGACATATGACCATGATCCACACTGTCTGCTCTGCTTTGAAAGACCCTTGGAGGAAATAAAGAAAAAAGCAAGATCGGAAAAAGGATATTTTGAGCAACTCATAGAGCAAACTTTGCTCGGTAACACCCATCGTACTGTGCTCTTGCTCAAGCCTGATCCAGAGCTAAGAAAAAAGGAGGAAGAGGAGGAGAGGATCAGGGTCGCCAACATCTGCTCCTCCCTAAGCAAAGAGCAGTTGGCCCAACTGGTAAAGGACACTCTTGAGCTTAAGCGGCGCCAGCAAACCCCTGACCCACCTGATGCATTGGCAAAGATTCCCAGCCTTGGATTGGAAGACCTGGATAGAGAAAACAAGAAGATACCTATTGAAACCAAGGAGATGGGCGGGCCTGAAATCCTTTTTCACGATCTATTTACAAGCCACATATGTTACCTGGATCTGGGATTTGACCTCCATAGCCTGCCAGCCCACATGCTCCCCTATGTCCCCCTCTTTGGACGGGCGCTCACTGAGATGGGCACGGAAAAGGAAGACTACGTGAGCCTGACCCGGCGCATCAGCCGCTCCACAGGTGGCATCCACACGGAGTGCTTTAGTTCACCCGCGAGGGATTCTGGCAGCAGTGTCGCTTCGCTCATTGTTAGGGGCAAGGCCATGGTGCACCAGGAAGGGGAACTTCTTAGTATCCTTGGTGACATCCTCCTGAGTCCCAGATTTGACAACCAGGAGAGATTTCGCCAGATGGTTATGGAGGAAAAGGCCAGGATGGAGCAACGCCTTATTCCGTCTGGTCATCACATGGTAAATCTGCGCCTTAGGGCCCATTTTGGTGAACCTTACTGGCTTGCAGAAAAGCTGGGTGGTATCAGCTACCTCTTTTTTCTGAGAAAACTTGCAGAAAAAGTCCAGACCCAATGGAACGAAGTGGTCCAGGTGCTGGAATCCATTCGCCAAAGGCTTATCACCACTGCCCGGATGGTGGTTAACGTGACCCTGGATGAGAAGAACTACCTGCAGTTCGAGGCCCCTCTAAAGGAATTCCTAGGGACCTTGC
>JALVSJ010000373.1:2809-4057 GCA_027024445.1 Desulfobacterales bacterium | reverse complement strand
CTCAAAGTCATATTTAGCTTCCATCTGTCTCCTCACTTGTCTCACTCAATAGAAATCTAGAAAATGCCTCCCTTTTTGCTTTTACCTTTAACCTTGCTCCTATTGTTCAAGCGCCATTTTTCCCGGGTTAAGGATATTATTAGGATCCAGTAGCTTCTTAATAGAACGCATCAGGTCCATAGCAACTCCATCATGCTCAAGACCCATGAATGATGCCTTTGATAGCCCAATTCCATGTTCTCCCGTCAGGGTACCACCAAGGTCAATGGCTAGCTTAAAAAGATCTGAACTGGCTGCCTCCATCCTCTTTACCTGGTCAGGATCATACCCATCATAAAGAATCTGGGGATGTAGATTTCCATCTCCAGCATGGCCGAATGTGGCAATCTGCAGATCGTGCCTCCTGGCAATCTCCTGAATGCCTTTTAGCATCTCCGCAACCTTTCCCATGGGTACCGTCACATCTTCCAGGACAAAATGGGTCTTTATCCTTGCCAGCACTGCGTAAGCTGATTTCCTTGCCTTCCACAATTCCTCTGACTCTGATGCGGTCGATGCCTTTTTGATATCTTTTGCGTTGTTCTTCCTGAACACATCGATCACCTTTTCAAGCTGGTATTCTGTCTCTTCCTTCGTGTACCCATCGGTCTCTGCCAGCAACATGGCGTCCACTTCCGGTAGATTGAGGTCAGTGTTCTGGTTAATGGCTATCAGGGTCTCACGGCCCAAGATCTCGAGAACGCTCGGGATGATACCACAGTGCATGATCTCGCTCACTGCATGTCCTGCATCTTCCAGGTCGTCAAAGGTTGCCACGGCCGTGGACGAAGCAGTGGGCTTAGGATTGATCTTCAGCGTAATTTCAGTAACCACTCCAAGCGTACCTTCCGAACCAACAAAAAGTCTCGTTAGGTCATAACCTGACACGCTTTTCATTGCCTTTGACCCTGTACGCATTATTCTCCCATCGGGCAGTACCACCTGAAGGGCCAGGACGTAGTCTCTTGTGGTTCCATATTTCGCGCCTCTTACCCCTCCTGCGTTCGTGGCCACATTGCCCCCAAGCGTACAAACCTTGCCGCTTGCGGGATCCGGAGGGAAAAAGAAACCGTGTGGCTCCAGCGCTTTTTCCAGGTCAGCATACACGACTCCAGGCTGTACAATGGCTAATCTGTCTTCCAGGCTGATCTTCAGGATCTTGTTCATGTGGCTTAGATCAAGTACAACGCCACCTCTGATAGGCACAGC
>JALVSJ010000373.1:1643-2799 GCA_027024445.1 Desulfobacterales bacterium | reverse complement strand
TTTCTGTATAGTTGGTCTCGCCTACTATACTTATAAGCTGCTGCTTTATTCTGTCCTTCATCTCAAATCCCTCCAATCCCTGTACCTCACACCCTTCTCCTTGTGCCTTGTACCTTTAACCTTTTTTTCACTCCTTCCCTGCATTCATTGCCAATGTGATTGGAGCCATAATCACATGAAATAATCTGCTAAAAGGTATATAGGCTATAAACCCGCCCACCAGAATTGCATGCGCATACCACAGGTACACATACAGTGAATCAAGGCCTTTGACTGCCTTGAAGAGGCTGCTGAGCCAGTACCCTATTACCGCATACTCTGCACTACCCGGCAGACCGCTCATTGCCATCCTCATTCCCTCAAGGATAAATCCGACTATTACGATCCCAGCGATCAAAAGAAGGGACCAGGGATCCTGCTCGGGCAGCGAAACACGCCTCTTGAGCCTAGCTATCAATTCTCTAATGAGAGCCAAGACTACCCCGAGCAAAAGCAGCCCGCCAGACAGATCATAGGTGAAAGCAGTTATCATGTTGTTCTTGTCCAACATAGACCATACCCAATCCTGCGATGGGCTCCACAGAGACCCCAATAGCCCAATCATCCCCCAGGTGAACCTGAACATAAAGGGATAAAAAATAAGGGCATGGATCCACCACCTGGCTTCAGACCTCCTGTAGAGTCTTCTTTGAAGCAGCACGTCAAACACCATCGCCTTAACTATGGCAGGCAAACGCCGCGAGAGAACTCCCCTTACCCCCATGCCCAGGGCAATAAAAAACTTGGAAATGAAACTCTTCTCTCCTCCTTGGTCGGTCACACTACCTGAGAGGAAATACGAGGTCGCCAGCAAGATACCAACCAGAAATATGATCAAGGAAATTATTGTGGTTGTGTCTCCCACTGAAAAAGTTGCCCCATGGCATCCCATGCATATTATGCTCTTGGCAGGTAACACCGAGGCTGGAGCCCCAAGGCTGTTACTTCTGTGGTGGCACCTCGCGCAGACTGCCTTATCGCTTGCATCTGGCAGGGCATGGACTTTCAGTGTGCTCGATGGCTTTCTTACTACTTTGAACGATATATTCCCCGATGCGGGGTCTCTAAAAGCCTTTATTTCTGAAAGATGGCATGCACCGCAGCTTACTGTCAGGTG
>JALVSJ010000373.1:0-1633 GCA_027024445.1 Desulfobacterales bacterium | reverse complement strand
CAGCACCAGAGCGATGGCATTGGATACATGCCAGTCCGGAGTGAGGCGTATGTCTGTACTCGTCCAGGTCAATCAAGGCAAGAGCCTTAGCTGTAAGCCTTGCTGCTTTGCCTTTGCCTTCCGCGTGGCAGTAAAGGCAAAGCGCATCTACGGCCTCCTTACCATGTTTTTGAGATAAGTCTTTTGCCACGTGACACTTGATACATGCCCTATCTTCATCTGCAAATGGCGGCAGCTTCTCTTTTGCCTCATGGCAGGCCGAGCACTGTTTATACTTCGGAACATTACCCTTGAAATGACCTATCCGATCAGGCCCTATTCGCATTTGATAATGTGGGTTGTGGCAACGTATACAGTAAGCATATTTCTCCTTGTTCTTCACTTTCTTGCGGCCGTGAATACCTTGGTCCAGGTTGTCTTCCACTTCGTCATGGCAAGAAAGGCAATGATCCGGCGAGAAAAATCTTGTACGGGGCGCGTCTACGAGCCCAGGATCTGGATGAAGCCTTTGCGATCCTATATCTTCATGGCAATCTTGACAGGAAAGCTGCCCGTGCGCTGAAGCATGAAACCTAGCAGGCTCTATAAGCCAAGAAGAAAAGACTGTGCCGGAAGAGAGCAAGAAGATACAAGTCGCTAATGTGAGTAAAAAAGGAATCTTGCGCACCATAGCATCAGCACCAATTAAAACACTCCAGACAGTACCAGCTTGTTTCCTCCACTGCGTTATGCTCCAGCCTACTTTCTGACCATTCCCACAACGTAGGGCCCTTCAGGGACAACAACTGCCTTTGGATTACCTGAGAGAACAGAATCCACCGTGGCTTGGAGATCGTCTATCTTTTCTATGCCAATTTTCTCCAGGTCTTCCCTGGTAAGACCAGGTGAGTACACGTAGATCTTTCCTGCATGATCCAAGGCTTGATATATATTTTGTGCACACCATTGGTCTATGACGAAATTATCGGGATCGCTGTACCTGTCAAAAAACTCCTTCGGGGTGCACACAGAATGAAGCACACTCCGAAACTCCTGGCTTCCAAGTCCTTCACGACACTCGCAGGCCAAAACAATAGTTCCCCCTTTGTTGAGTATGTCCCTTGCACAAATAAGGGGCTTACTCATCTGGTAGAAAGTGGCATCCAGCGGGAACCCCCCTCCTGAGGTTATAACAACATCAACATATTCGTTCAGTTCGACGATAGAATGCTTGGCCACCAATTCACAGCCCGCTCTGTGAGCCTTGTCAAAATGGCCCGCAAATACTCCTGCCACCTCTCTTTGCTTATTTATCACCACGTTCAGGATAAAATCTACTCCCACCATTTCCGCTACTCTAATGCCGTATTCGTGAAACGGATTTCCATCCAAGATGCAATTCGTCACTTTTGGATGGTCTATCATCTTAAATGAGTGCATGAACTTCATGGTCTCAAAACTTGAAATACCTGGTAGTATTGACTTCCTCCCCCCAGAGTATCCAGCATAAAAATGGGGCTCTATGAGCCCGGTCAATATCTTTAGATCCGCATCAAGGTAATGCTTATTAATAACAATTGGGGCACCTTCTATTTCATCAACCTTTCTGAGATCTTCAGCCTTTCTGCAGTAATGGTTTATTATCCTGTACTTA
>JALVSJ010000372.1 GCA_027024445.1 Desulfobacterales bacterium | reverse complement strand
AGTTAGGAGTGAGCTAAAGTTAGGAGTTAGGAGTTAGGAGTCAGAAGTTAGAAGTTAGGAGTCAGGAGTTAGGAGGGAGGAGCGAAAGGCGAGCCAACGCAATCTAAAGTTCCTCAGGGGTGAAGGTGACAACATCCATGATGTCTTCCTTGTCCGCAAGAACCATTATTAATCTGTCGATTCCTACCGCTATACCTGCCCCATCAGGCATATAGCCTACGGCTTCAAGAAAGCGCTCAGGCATGGGAAAGGTGCTTTTTCCCGCCTCTCTTCGTGCTTTCATCTCATCTTGAAGACGTCCTCTTTGCTCTTCCCTATCATTGAGTTCGGTGAAGCCGTTTGCCAGCTCAAGACCAGCCACATAAAGTTCAAATCTCTCTTCTATCGTCGACGCATCCTTTTTCCTCTTTGCCATGGCAGCCATGGGTGCTGGAAAATCATATAAAAATGTTGGAATCCCTCGTCCGAGCCTGGGCTCCACTCTCCTAACTAGCACCTCTTCAAAATCACCCGCTGCTCTCACCTCCCCCAAAACCACCCCAGCATAACGCTCAAACGCCCCCTCTACACTTATCCTTTCCCAAGGCGGATTAAAGTCAATTTCCTCACCACGATATGTGATCCTATAGTCAGATCTTATCCGTCTCACCACCTCGGAAATCAAACTCTCGGTATCTTCCATGAGCCCCCTGTAATCTATCCCAGCCCTATACCACTCCAGCATAGTAAATTCAGGGAGGTGCTTGCTGCCCCTTTCACTTTTTCTAAAGCATTTGCAGATCTGAAATATGCGGTCATAGCCAGCGGCAAAAAGCCGCTTCATGCAGATTTCAGGGGAAGTATGCAAATAGCAGCTTTCCACAGGGATTGGATCAATGTGCCGTTCAGGGGCTGGCTGGGGTACAATCTGGGGGGTTTCTACCTCCATATACCCCTTTTCCGTGAGGAGCACACGAAACTCGTGAAGGACTCGCGACCTTACAACCAGGGTAGGCTTTCGGTGCTTCAGTCTTGCAATCTCAAGATCAATTTCATTCCTTGACCCGGGTGACATATTCCCCGGTCCTCGTATCAATCGTGATTTTATCCCCTTCGTTGATGAATGGGGGCACCCTTAATACGTAGCCCGTTTCCACTGTGACGGGTTTCGTATCTCCAGCAACCGAGTCTCCTTTAGCCCAGGGGTCTGCCTTGGTTACAACAAGATCCACAAAGTTGGGCAGGGTAATCCCTATGGGTTTATTTCCGAAGAAAAGGATCTGAACCTCCAGATTATCCGTGAGAAAATTTTTGGCCTCCCCCACCTGGTCCTCTGTAAGAAAAACCTGGTCATAAGTCTGAACATCCATAAAGCAGTATTCATTATCCTGGCTATAGAGGAATTGCATGGTGCGTTCCTCAAGATCAGCCGGCTGGAATGTATCGCCTGAACGATACGTCCTATCAATAATGACGCCTGTCATCATATTTTTCAGCTTACACCTGTAAAGGGCCTGCCCCTTACCGGGCTTTGAAAATTCAAAGTCAATTATTATATAGGGTTCGTTGTCCAACTGAATCTTTAGCCCTTTACGTAGATCACTGGCCGTGTACATCCTTTACTCCTTTTGCAAATAAATTCCATGGGCTTTAATCCATATAATTGCGCTAAAAGGTTCTCTTTTTATACTCAAATTGGTAACCCGGTCAAGTCAAAATCATTTATCCGAAAATGCCTCTTGCCTCCCAAAAGCCGACTGCGGTATCCTCGGAACGCCGTTAGAAGTAGTCTAAAGGCCCCTCAAAGATAGCCCCCTTTACTTGAAGGGGGTTGGGGGGATTTGAGAGGGGATGTTCAAAATTCCAATTTTCCAAAGGGGCACGTCAAGGGATCTTTTGGTAGAACAGAATATGGATAGGAGAAACAATGACAGACCAATTATTTATCCTAGTGTTGGGAACATACGATACCAAAGCGGAAGAACACGTATTCATCCGGGATGCCATTAAACGCAGAGGCATTACACCAGTCACCATAAACGTTGGAACTGGCAGGCCCTGCGCTGTGCCGGTGGACTATGACCTTTACGCTGAGCTGTCAGGGGCCGACCCCCAGTTTCCCAAGTCCAGGGATCACGCCATCAGCCAAATGATCTCAAGAGGTTCTGCCCTTGTTGAGAGCCTACACCGCGAACAGAAAATATCAGGAATCATATCTGCTGGCGGGGGAAGTGGCACTCATATCGCTGCCTCGATAATGAGAACACTCCCCATGGGGATACCGAAGCTGATTGTTTCAACTGTAGCTTCCAGAGATATGAAGCCTGTAATTGGCACCAAGGACATCACCATAACTCATAGCGTAACGGATCTCCTTGGCGTAAACAGTATCTCGGGTAAGATCCTTGACAGGGCTGCTGCAGCAATATGCGCAATGGCACAAAGCAGGTGGGCTCCCCAGCGCCAAAAAAGACGTATAGCCCTTACCATGTTTGGTTTTATTACACCGGCTGCAGAGCAAATCCGCAAGGAATTGGAAAAAATGAACTACGAGGTGATCCCCTTTCACGCCAACGGCACCGGTGGCATGGCAATGGAAGAACTGGCTAGAGAAGGATATTTTGATGGAATTCTGGATCTTGCCACACACGAATTGGCCGATGAGCTAAAGAATGGATATTGCAGCGGTATTGGGCCTGAGCGCCTTGAGCCTGTAAGTGGTTCCCGCCCTATTCCTCGGCTCGTGATTCCGGGCGGGCTTGACTGTGCTGTACTGGAGTTTACGCGGGACGCAGTGCCCGAGGAATACAAAGGACGTAAAGTCTTTTTCTATGACTTTCGCTCTGCTGTTCGGCTCAGTAAAGACGAAACCCTGCTGCTCGCCCAGCAAATCGGGCAGAAACTCCTCAAAGCTCCTGAATACGGAAAAGTACTGATACCTGAGAAGGGCTGGTCTGAGGCTGACAGGGAGGGAGGTCCTTTATTTGACCCTGACTTGAATAACCTTTTCGTACGGGAATTGCGCCAAATACTTGCCAACAAGGTCTCAATCGATAAGGTGTCCTATCATATAAACGACTCAGAGTTTGCAGGCATCGCGGCTAAGATGATGCACGATATGATTCAAATCACTTCCATTCAGCAAGCATCCGGGACATAATACTTTTTATGCCCGCCTCCTCCTCTTTCCTAGGGATCATGCTGAGAAGCAGATCAAGAAAAGCCTGACCGGCACGAGTCAGATGCTGTCCTTTGAGATATGCGATGCTTACGTCCAGAGTGAGATCATGGTCGCGAATCTTTACCGCCGCCAGCCTCCCTTCTCTCAATTCCACCTCTACTGCTTCACGCACCAGAAAAGATATTCCCTCGCCCCGTGCCACCAACTGTTTGATGAATTCCGCGTTACTCGTCTCCATAAGGATATTTGGGGTCAAATTATGCTTGGAAAAAAGAGCCTCTACTTTTTTTCGGGTCCCAGAGCCTTGTTCTTTCATAATCAAAGGCTCTTTGGCAAGTTCCTCTACTCCTGCCTCCCCTTTCTGCGCAAGAGGATGAAAGGGTGGCACTATTGGAACCAGTTCTTCTTGACTGAAAGGAATAAATTCAACACTGGGCTCCTCAATGGCCTTTGCGATCACAGCTACCTCATTGCGGAACTCAATGAGACTATTTATCATCTCAAGTGAGCTGCCCTCATCCAGATGAATCTTTATGCCCGGATAAGCACTGTGAAAACTGCTTATGAGCGCTGGCATGAAGTACCTCGCATAGGTCTTGGTGGTTCCCAGTCTCAGGACCCCCATTCTTAACCCCTTCAGTTCTTCAATCAGCCTCTCCAGATGATTTTCCTGTTCAAATATCCCCTTTGCATATTCATACAGCAGCCTGCCTTCTTCTGTTAGATAGATGTTCCTACCCTTCTTCCTGAATAGTTTGAGGTCGCACCATTCTTCAAACCGCTTGAGTTGGGATGTAACTGCAGGTTGGGTGACATACAGGCGCTCAGCAGCTTTTGTGCAGCTCAAATGCTTGGCGGTCAGGTAAAACACACGAAGATGATGCAGATTTAACATGAATGGCCCTCATTTAAGATTGGTTTATAAGCAAACCATACTTATAAATATAATTTATATATAGCATAAAGAAAATGAAATTGACACTACTAAGTTGCTCTACCATTATGCCACTATCCTGCTTTATTTATCAACAATCCCCTTGCAAGGGCTCACATGCGCCAGGCTTGTCCCAGTGGTGGTTTTCATATCTTTTATTAACTCTAGCCAATGAAGGGAGGATTATCATGAGTAATGAGAAAGCAGGAAGGTTTCCGGATCCCCACGAATTTCAAGTGCCGGCGGAACTGGAAGGATGGGAGGAGATGTACCCATCTCATTTTCTCTTTTCTGAGGATCGAAAAGAGTGGGAGAGCAGCCAGTTTTGGTACCAGGACAAAATCCATGCTCCAGAGCCCTTGCCGCCGCTTGATTTGATCTTTCAAGAAGCCTGGCAGATTTCGTTATCCCAATACACTACAAGAGTCTTCTGTATTCCTCCTGCCCAAGGTATCGCCCAGAGGCTTGTGGGAGGCTATCTTTATATCTGTGCTGTGAACCCACCTCCCGAGAATATTGTCCAGGAAAAAGCTGGATTATTCGAGAAAAGGGTCTTTTACGTATTTGATCATTATGACGAACTTTGGGACAAGTGGCTGACACAATTCAGGGCCTTGGGAGAGGAAATGAAAGGAGTAGTAATACCGGAAGAACTGCCAAAATATGTCCCTGAGGATCAGGTGTTGCCAGTGCCCAGGGGTTACTATGTTAGTTTCGATATCATGGAAGCCTTCGACAAGCTTGCCAATTCAATGATCAAGGGATGGCAATATCACTTTGAAATGCTAAACCTCAGTTATCTGGCTTACCTCATGTTTGCAGATGTATGTAGGAAACTTTTCCCCAGCATAAGCGAAAGTGCTATTGGGAAAATGGTTGCTGGAGCCCATGTGGCCATGTTCAGGCCCGAAGAAGAGCTATGCAAACTGGCTCGTCTTGCAACTTCATTAAGAGAGGTCGCGACGATACTAAAGAAAAACCTGAGCGTGGAGCAAAAGATAGCAGAGCTTGAAAAGATCCCTGATGGAAAAAGATGGCTAGAAGAGTATGAAAAATCCAAAGATCCCTGGTTCTATGTGTCCTGTGGAAGTGGATGGTATTACCATGAGGGAAGCTGGATAACTCATCCAGAGATACCTTTTAGTTACATAAAGAGCTACATTGAACGGCTGGAGAGAGGCGAGACTATTGAGCGAAATCTCGAAGAGATTGACAAACAGAGAGATCAGGTTGTGGAAGAATACCGTAAACTTATCCAGACGGATGAAGATCGACAGGCATTCGATGACGCCTACAAGACGATCAGAACCATTTACCGGTATGCAGAGGACCACTTGTTCTGGGTAGAGCATTGGTTCCACACAATTTGGTATTCTAAGATAAGAGAACTTGGTGCCTTACTTGTTAAGCATGGCATATTGGACAACGTAGACGACATTTTTATGTTCAATCGCTATGAGATTCCGGAAATACTTACAGAGCTTGCTACCGGATGGGCCCTAGGAGTCGACATACCTCTAAGAGGCGAGTATTACAAGTCTAAAGCGGCCAAACGTCGAAGTATTCTGGAAGCTGCGGGCAAGTGGACACCTACCCCGGCCCTTGGTGTGCCACCTGAAGAAGTTGCTGAGCCATTTACAATCATGCTCTGGGGCATCACTACGGACAAGGTGAAAGAATGGCTCAAAGGCGTGGACGTCACCTCCGCTGAGGGGCTTTCGGAGATCAAAGGATTCGCATCGTCAGCAGGTGTGGCAGAAGGCCCGGCGCGTGTATTAAAACTCCTAAAAGACATTGTTGAACTCCAGCCCGGTGAAGTATTGGTCTGCCCTACCACAAACCCGTCGTGGGCACCCGTTTTTACGAAAATCAAAGCCGCTGTGACCGATATTGGTGGGCTTACCAGCCATGCTGCAATAGTGTGTAGAGAATATGGCCTGCCATCAGTCACGGGCACAGGTATCGCGACATCCGTCATTAAGACAGGAGATATCATCCGTGTGGACGGCGATACGGGTGTGGTAACCATTGTTGAACGAGCTTCTTAAAAGCTTGCTAGGCCTTACAGCAAGGGGGAACCCTGTTCCCCTTGCTACAGCTATGATGCCAAGGGCAGGAGGAACAAATGAGTTACGTTTTGAACTTTGATGAGGTTGACAAAGAATCATTAATAGAAGTAGGCGGCAAGAACGCGAGTCTTGGTGAGATGATAAAGGTAGGTATTCGTGTACCCCCTGGATTTGCCGTCACCACAAAGAGTTATTTTGACTTCATTACTACAAGAGGATTGAAAGAAAAAATTTTCAATCTCTTAAGCGAGTTAGATGTAAATGATGTAGCAGCCGTAAACGAGGTTAGCGCAAAGATTCGCGACTTAATTGAACATGCTGAAGTTCCGGAGAACATCCTTATGGCAATATCTGAGGCCTATTCCCAATTATGCGAAACCTGTGGAGTAGAAGCCGTTCCGGTAGCAGTCCGGTCAAGTGCTACCGCCGAAGATCTTCCAACGGCCAGTTTTGCCGGACAGCAGGACACATACCTCTGGATACAGGGGAAAAAGAATGTATTAGACAAGGTAAGGGACTGCTGGGGAAGCCTTTTTGCACCCAGAGCCATAACTTACAGGGTAACAAATAACTTCGCTCACGAAAAAGTTCTGATCAGTGTAGGCGTCCAAAAAATGGTCAATTCTAAGGCTGCGGGCGTCATGTTTACCCTGAATCCAACTAATGGGGATCCATCAAAGGTCGTTATTGAAGGAAGCTGGGGACTGGGCGAGACTGTAGTCTCAGGCACGGTCACTCCTGACAAGTTTGTAGTAGACAAGATACTTTTGGAAATCAATGAAAAGACTATATCCAGAAAACACATTCAGTGCGTGTTTAATCCAGAAGGATCAGGAACAGTTGATACTGATATAAGTGAAGAATTGCAAATGCAGAGTTGTTTAGAAGAGGAAGAAATTAGAGAGTTAGTCAAAATGGCAAAGCTAATAGAAGCCCATTATGGCCGCCCTATGGATATAGAATGGGCTATAGATAAGGATCTCCCCTTCCCCGAAAACGTTTTCATCGTTCAAGCAAGACCGGAGACGGTATGGAGCCAGAGAGCAAAGGAGGCCAAGATCGGAAAAAAGTCAGGGCGTCAACTCCTGATGGAGCAGGCCATGAAACGGATAAAGATAGAGTGAACAAGTTAGGAGTGAGCTAGAGTGAGCTAAAGTTAGGAGTTAGAAGAGAGGCGACAGAAGTTAGGAGGAAACGGGCAAGAGACAGAACGGAGTGAGGGAGAAAGCACAAGGGACCACAAATAACGAATATCGAATGACGAATGTAGAATGTAAAAAAGGTGGGGAATCCTTCCATGTGTGAGCGATGGCCAGGCCGGCCAAAAATCCCGGGCAGACGAGTTTCTGTCTCCTGACTTCTAACTTCTGTCTTCTGTCCCGTAGGGACAAGCTGATCGCTGAAAGCTTGAATAAACCCAATAACGGATAAGAAAACATAAGGAGGAAAAAGCAGTATGAAGAGTATGCGCGATTTTATTGAGCAAGCGGAAAAAGAGGGAATGCTGAAGAGGATCGAGGCAGAGGTGGACTGGAACCTGGAACTCTCACACATCGCAAAACTTAATGAAGAAAAGGGAGGGCCCGCCCTACTCTTTGAAAATGTCAAGGACTACGACTCACCGGTAATCACCTCTGTGTGTACCACCACAGAACGCCTCGCCCTTATCATGGGAGAGCCGAGGGACTCAACGCTGGTTGACCTGATGAGGGTGTGGGTTGAGAAAAACCAGAACAAGATCCCACCCAAGTGGGTAGACACCGGACCTTGCAAGGAAAACGTAATGATGGGTGATGATGTGGATCTATTCAAGTTTCCAGCCCCAAAGTTCTATCCCTTGGACGGTGGCAGATTCTTCGGAACTGCGCACTTTGTTGTTACCAAGGACCCTGAGACAGGGTGGGTGAACCTTGGGACCTACAGACTGCAATTGCTTGACAGGGATAAGCTAGGAACCCAGTTCATTAAAGGCAAACATGCCGACATTATGCTCAAGAAATATCAAGCTATGGGCAAACCTATGCCAGTGGCTGTGGTGGTTGGATGCGACCCCCTACTTTTCCTCATGGGGGCTGCGAGACTCTCTGCGTTTGAGTGCGAGTATGATTTTGCCGGATCTATCAGGGGTGAGCCAATAGAGGTTGTTAAGTGCGAGACAAATGACCTCCCAGTCCCTGCCACTGCAGAAATCGTGGTCGAAGGCGAGGTTGACGCTGACAAGTTCATGGAAGAAGGTCCTTTTGGCGAATACACAGGCTATTACTCAGGTGTAGGGACAGACCCCAGAAACTACATCGACGTCAAGTGTGTGACTTACCGCAACAACCCAGTCTTCTGGGGAACCACCGTAGGTAGGGCTGTGACTGACACACATATGACCATGGCTCTCACATATGGCGCCACGCTCTGGCAGCAACTGGTTGATATGAGGATTCCTGGGGTCAAAGCTGTATACTGCCCACCGGAGGGCTCTGGGAGGTTCCTGGCCATCATCTCTGTTAAGCAAATGTACCCGGGTCATGCCAACCAGGTGCTCACTGCGGCCATATCTACTGAAATGGGAGCATACGGCTTAAAAACTGTTATTGTTGTAGATGATGATATTGACCCCTGGGATATTCCGAGGGTGATGTATGCACTGAGTTTTAGGGCCCAACCCAATCGGTGCGAAATCATCAAGCGTGGTCGGTCAACACCCCTTGATCCCTCGCTTCCCATTAACGCCAGAGATATTACGGGAAGGCTACTGATTGATGCCACAATACCATACGAGTGGAAGGAAAAGCCTATTCCAATTGAACTGGACTCCAGTGTTGTGGAGATGGTAAAGGCCCGGTGGGCAGAACTAGGACTAGAATAGATGAATAGGAAAATCTGACTCCAAGGAGAACCTGAAATGTCAACAACTTCTAAGCTCCAAGGCAAGAAAGTCCTTATCGTCGATGACGAAGCAGACATACTGGAAGTGTTGGAAGAACTCCTTTCCATGTGTGACATAACAAAGGCTACAACCTTTCAACAAGCTAAGAAGGCCCTTGAGACAGAACAATTTGACATTGCGGTTTTGGATATCATGGGGGTAGACGGCTACGCGCTGCTGGACATCGCAAACAGACGAGGTATTACCGCAGTTATGCTCACGGCACACGCCTTTACACCCGCTAATCTCAGGAGGTCCATAGAGCAAGGAGCTGCAAGCTATATTCCCAAGGACGAAATCGGTGACATAGCCGAGTTCCTGGTTGATGTGTTGGAAGCAAAAGAAAGACAACAGGACCCCTGGGAGTCATGGGCCAAAAGACTGCCCCCATCGTACTTTGAGAGACGGTGGGGAGCAGCTTGGCAAAGTACGGACAAGGATTTCTGGGAACGCTTCAGAGCCAGTCTGAAGGCACGGCGAACCCAGCGAAAGGACAAAGAGTAGCCCAACAAGGAGGTATTCATGAGGCCGATCAGATACAAGGAGCCAATGGTAGAGGAATTTATTAAGGACGGGTACTGGACCAGAGAAACCTTCTTTGATTTCTATGAAAGGAACGCAAGAGAACTTGGAGACAGAGAAGCTCTCGTAGATTCACAATACAGGGTCACATGGGCAGAGGCCAAGAAACTGGCCGATGCCATTGCTATGACATGGATAGAAATGGGAATCCCCAAAGATGCAAGAATAATAATCCAATCTCCCAATAGCGTGTTTGGGTTTTTGTCCCGTATCGCAGCAGAAAGGGCAGGGCTCATTTCTCTGACCGTCTACCCTTACTTGAGGGAGAGGGAGCTGGAATACATGGCCGAGAGAACCGAAGCAACAGCCGTTGTTATTCCTACTATCTACCGTAAGTTTAATTATCTGGAGATGTACAGGCACCTCAAAGATAGATTTTCCCATCTCAAGTACATCTTCTTGTTTGATGACTCTGTGCCTGAAGGTGCTCCTTCCGATACCTATTCATTGATCCAGCTTGCCCACGATCGGGCTGCGAAGCCAATTGATGAGGCACTACTCGCAGAGAGGAAGCTTGATCCCATCTGGAATGTGGGGCTACTGACCAGCACTACAGGTACCACGGGGCTTCCAAAGCTTGTGGAATGGCCTATTGCACCCAGGGTCTGCACGTCCAAGGCGAGGGTTGATTTGTGGAAGCTCACAAAGGACGACATAACCATGGCCATTGCCCCCCACGCAGGTGGAGCCGCAGGGACTCTTACTTACTTTGCCGCACCTTTGGTCGGTGCAAAGACGGTTATGCTCGAAGAGTTTAACGCGGATGCAGCCTTGGAACGGATTGAAAAGGAGAAGGTAACGGCTATAGGCGTTGTTCCGACACACCTTGTACGGATGCTTGAAGCCGATGTGTCCAAGTATGACCTGAGCTCCCTCAGGTTTATTCGTTCAGCAGGTGGTTACCTCTCTCCCCAGCTTGCTGAAGAGGCTGAAGAAAAATTCGGCGCGGTAATTACCAGTGACCTGGGTACACAGGACATGGGCTCCGTTGCAGGTTGCTATGTTGACGACCCAAAGGAAATCCGGCGAAGGACAGTAGGAAGGATGCTCCCTGGCAATAAAGTCAGGCTCCTTGATGAAAACGGGAATGAAGTTCCACCTGGTGAGCCGGGGATTCTTTATTTCAGGGGGCCACATGCCCCTGCAGGGTATTACAGAGACGAAGAACTCACCATGACTGTCTTCGACCCTGACGGGTGGACCACCACGGGTGATATTGTTAAATTTGAAAATGAGTGTCTCATGATTTTGGGGCGGGCAAAAGATATGATCATCCGCGGTGGGCAAAATATATATCCCGCAGAAATAGAAGGTCTGCTGAACGAACATCCTAAAGTGGCAGCCGTGGCCATTGTCGGTTACCCTGACAAGGAAATGGGAGAGAGGGCCTGCGCATGCATCATGACCAAGGGTGGCCAGGAGTTCACCTTTGAAGAGATGGTAGAATTTCTCAAAGAGAAAAAGCTGGCAATGTTCAAGCTCCCCGAGAAAATGGTGATAATGGATTCTCTCCCCACCGTTGGCGACTCCGGGAAAATAGATAAGAAAGTCTTGAAAAAACAGATTGAAGAGAAGATTGCTGCTGGTGAAATATAGCCAGAGGTGGAAATAAGGTGGAAAAAACAGTTCTTATTATATCGACCTTAGATACAAAAGGGGCTGAAACTTTATACTTGAGGGATAAAATCCGCTCTTTAGGGGTTCAGCCCCTGCTTATGGACCTTTCCATGAGGGGCGAGGGCCACCCCGAAGCCCAGATCAAACCTACCGAAATCCTTGATAGATCTGGCCAGGATATTGACCTGCTAAGGGCGTCCAGGGAGCGCTCTTTAATCACAAATGCAATGATCAAAGGCGCATGCCAAATCGCTCAAGAACTCTATGCTGCTCAACGTATCCAGGGAGTTATAGGCATTGGAGGTTCTACGGGTTCATTGATGGCCACAGAGGTGATGCGCAGCCTTCCCTTTGGGCTTCCTAAGATGATGATCTCTTCCACTGCAGCACTCCCGGGGCTGTCCACAAGATACATAGGTAAAGGGGATATCGCCCTGTTTCATTCGGTGATAGAAATATCGGGGCTCAGCAATCTGCTAAGAAACGTCCTGGACCGTGCGGCCCTTGCCATTCATGCCATGGTGAGCGGTGTGGTCACTGCTCCCAGGACCGATCAAGCCAAAGCTATTGCCATCACCATGCTGGGACCGTGCGAGCAATGTGCCAGTCGGGTGCGCAAGGCCCTTGAAGACGAAGGCTACCAGGTCATAGGATTTTCTGCAGCAGGCATAGGCGATCGGGCTATGGAA
>JALVSJ010000371.1 GCA_027024445.1 Desulfobacterales bacterium | reverse complement strand
CCACAAACTACTGTAGGTGTCAGCCTATGTCCCACAATGAAATTTTGTTTGTTTCATGGAATAATGAAATGGTGGAATAATGGAATGATGGGTTTTAGAGCAATTACTCCTACCGATTTCCTGATCCCAATATTCCAGCATTCCATCATTCCAACGTTCCTTTTATATCAATATTTCGGTGTTAGCGAGCCGGACCAATCCCGTCTTTCCCCAAACCTCAGACCCTATACCCTGTACCCTATGCCTTATACCCTATACCCTACCCCCATCCTTATGCTTTTCAACATACGCATAGGCATTGTGATTATGGATGGACTCAAAGTTCTCCGATTCCACTGCAAACCAGGTAATATTGGGATCATGGTTCAACTTCAGGGCAATTTCTCTTACGATGTCTTCTACGAACCTCGGATTTTGGTAGGCCCTTTCAGTCACGTATTTTTCGTCTTCCCGTTTCAATACTGAATAGACATCACACGAAGCTGACTCCTCCACCAGCTTGATGAGGTCTTCCAGCCAAACGAACTTCTTGAACCGAACCTGCAGCCTTACCTCGCCCCTCTGGTTGTGCGCACCATAGTCACTTATCTCCTTTGAACACGGGCAAAGGGTGCAGATGGGCACGTGTATCATGGCGATCAGGTCACTGCCTTCGCTGTTGAGGGAGCCCTTGAAGCTGCATCTGTACTCCATCAGCCCCTCTGTACCGGTCACGGGAGCAGGTTTGTTAATGAAATAAGGAAATGTTATTTCCATGTGAGCGCTTTCGGCATTGAGGCGCTTTTTCATCTCTTCCAGGATATCAGAGAAATTTTGTATCGATATCCTGCGGTTGTATTCATTCAGTATTTCAACAAACCTGCTCATGTGAGTGCCTTTATAGGTCCTTGGCAGGTTTACGTACATATTTATTTCAGCCACTGTCTGCTGCTCACCCATGTCCTTGTCGCGTACCGTGATGGGATAGCGGATGCCCTTGACGCCCACCTGATCAATGTCTATGTTTCTGTCATCCCTATGATTTTGAATATCCTCCATAGGTTCCTCGCATGTGAAAAAATGTACTTTCCAAGTACCCGATTTGACGTGGAAAGTCAATATAATCCATCTGGTGCGCTCCGCATGAACTCATCGTTGCCAGTGGGAAGGATCCAAAAGCATTTTTGGATTATTTTCCTTTTTCTTATTTTTTCTGGTACCATAACTTGTCAGGCTCTTGGCAAAGAAAGGGAAGAGGCAGTGGCAGAAAGAAACTTGCGCACACCCAACAGGCTGATTTCTGAGAAAAGCCCATATCTGTTGCAACATGCATACAATCCTGTGGACTGGTACCCGTGGGGGGAGGAGGCATTTGAGAAGGCACGGCAAGAGGACAAGCCTATTTTTCTTTCCATAGGATATTCCACATGCCACTGGTGCCATGTAATGGAAAGGGAGTCCTTTGAGGATGAGGAGGTCGCGAGCCTTCTCAACCGGGCCTTCGTGTGTATAAAGGTGGACAGGGAAGAGAGACCTGACATTGATCAGATATACATGACCGTCTGCCAGATAATGACAGGTACTGGAGGCTGGCCCCTTACTATTATCATGACACCCGATAAACGACCCTTTTTCGCTGCCACCTATTTGCCCAAAAGCTCCAGGTTCGGGCGGATGGGCCTGATGGAATTGATCCCCCGCATAGAAGACCTGTGGAAACATAGACGAAGTGAAGTGCTCGCTTCCACAGACAAGATTGTCCAGGCACTCAGCACGGTGGAAACCACACCTGCCCCCAGCTCGCTCACGGAGCAGACACTTGGGGCAGCGTTCCAGGCCCTGGAGCAGACTTACGACGAAGAATACGGAGGCTTTGGGACCTCACCCAAGTTTCCGAGCCCCCATCAACTATTTTTCCTTCTCAGGTACTGGCATAGAACGGGCGCGACAAAGGCCCTCGAAATGGTGGAGAAGACCCTGGCCCACATGACAATGGGCGGTATCTACGACCACATCGGGTATGGATTCCACCGTTACAGCACAGACCGCCAATGGCTGGTACCCCATTTTGAGAAAATGCTTTATGACCAGGCCCTGACGGGCATGGCTTATGTTGAGGCCTTTCAGGCCACGGGCAAAGAGGATTATGCCACGACAGTCCGCCAGATTTTTGAATATGTCATGAGGGACATGAGGTCTCCGCTGGGAGGGTTTTATTGCGCTGAGGATGCCGATAGCGAGGGTGTGGAAGGGAAATTTTATGTATGGCGAAGAGATGAGATCCTCGAGATCCTGGGGGCGGATGCAGGTGAACTGTTCTGCAGGGTTTATAATGTAAAGAAAGAAGGAAATTATAAGGAGGAGTCCACAGGCAGATTCAATGGCACGAACATTCTGTATTTATCTAAGCCCCTTGAGGACCTCGCTAGGGAAATGGGTATGGCCCCCAGCACCCTGGCAGCCCAATTGAGGGAGGCCAGAGAGCGCCTTTTCAGGGAAAGGGAGAAAAGGGTTAGACCGGACAGAGATGATAAGATCCTCACCGATTGGAACGGATTGATGATCGCGGCCCTTGCTATGGGGGCCAGGACTCTCAATGACCCTGAGTACCTGGACGCAGCGCGGGGAGCTGCTGATTTTGTGCTCAGGTATCTTCGTACCAGACAGGGGCGGCTTCTTCATCGGTACAGGGACGGAGAGGCGGCCATTGAGGCCCATCTGGATGACTATGCATTTTTTGTGTGGGGATTGATCGAGCTATATGAGGCCAGTTTCGATCCCTTGTATTTTAAGGAGGCCACGGATTTGACAAATACCATGCTGCACCACTACTGGGACCCAATTAAAGGCGGATTGTTTTTCACCCCGGATGATGGAGAAGATCTCATCATAAGGAAAAAGGAACTCTACGATGGTGCAGTGCCTTCAGGGAACTCGGTTGCCCTCATGGATCTGTTGAAGCTTGCACATCTAACGGGAAAGACAGATCTGGAGCAGAAGGCCTCTGAGCTTGTGAAGGCCTTCTCGGGCCAGGTGGCACAGGCTCCCCTTGCCTACACTCAATTTCTCTGCGGCCTGGATTTTGCCCTGGGTCCTACGAAGGAGCTGTTGCTCATAGGTCAGGAGGGGGCGGCCGATACAAAGCGTATGATCCACACGGCTTTTTCAGGATTTCATCCCAGGATGGTAGTGCTGTTAAAGCCGACAAACAGGGGCAAAACCCTAATTGATTCTCTTGCACCTTTTGCAGCAAACAATCCTGCTGTGGAAGGCAGGGCCACGGCCTATCTTTGCGAGGGGTTTGTATGCCACAGCCCCACTACAGATCCTGATGAGCTTGCAAAGATGCTGACCGGGGAGCGGAATTGAATATCACGGAGATGAATATATGACTGAAGTGACGAGACGAAGAGTGCTCTCTAGGGGAAGAAGGGCGACCGCACAAGGGGGGGCCAAACCCCTCCCCTCATCTCTCATAGCGGCGATCATATTTTGCACCTTGATATCCTCCTTCTTGATGCCTGCTGCCACACTGGCAGAGCGCCCCTTTCCCAAGCCCGTGGGGCTTGTCAATGATTTTGCTGATGTTATTCCTCCCTCCTATGAGGCCAAAATAAAGGCGATAACATATGAGTTGCTCCAAAAGACCGGGGTCCCAGTGGTAGTGGTAACCATACCTGACATCGGGGGTGCGGAGTACAATGATTATGTCAACCGGCTTTATAGTGCATGGGGCATCGGGAAAAAGGGGGTGGACAAAGGCGTACTGATATTCGTGACCATCAAAGAGAGAAAGATGCGAATAGAGACTGGCTACGGTGTGGAGGGGATTCTCCCCGATGGCCTCGTGGGTGAGATCAGAGACAAGTATATGATACCCTTTTTTAAGAAGAATGAGTTTGGCCCCGGACTGCTGAATGGAACCATAGCCGTTGCAAGCATCATAGCGAAGAGCGAAGGGGTGACGCTGACAGGTAAGCCCGCTTTGGAGAGGCCACCGAGACGTTCCTCTCGTGGCACATCCATAGTGCCCATAATTGTAATTTTCCTCATCATGATGTTTGTGTCGCGAAGGAGACGGGGCTCGTGGATCTTCTTCCTGC
>JALVSJ010000370.1:610-11994 GCA_027024445.1 Desulfobacterales bacterium | reverse complement strand
GATATAGTCTGTGGTGAAGGACAGAGCCTTGGTGTCTCCCAGTCATATGGGGGCCCAGGACTGGGAATATTTTGTACGCGCATGAAGTACGTGCGCAGTATGCCCGGGCGTGTGGTGGGAAAGACAGTAGATGTGGATGGAAAGAGGGGCTTTGTGCTCACCCTGGCGACCCGTGAGCAGCACATTCGGAGGGAAAAGGCCACTTCAAATATTTGCACCAATAATAATCTATGCGCCTTAACGGCTGCGATGTATTTGGCCTCACTGGGGGGCAGCGGTTTGAGAAAGTTGGCACAGATTAATCATGACAAATGTGAATATCTAAAATCGGGCTTGGTGAATTCAGGAATCGAGATCCCCTTTTCAGCCCCTACCTTCAATGAATTCGTCGCAAAGCTGGATATGCCTGCCGGGAGGTATGAGGATCTCACCAGGAAGGGAATCGTGCCCGGCTTGCCATTGGAGCGTTATTACCCGGAACTAAAAGGGCATTTTCTATTGTGTGTTACAGAGACAAAATCAAAAGAGGATCTGGATCGATTGATAGAGGAGTTGGCATGAAAAGCAACGAAGTGCCCGGCACAAAGGGCCTGGTATTGAAGGAGGCACTGCTGTGGGAGAAGGGAAGAAAAGGCAGGAAAGGGTTCTCTCTGCCGCGGCAGGATGTGCCTCACTGCAATATAGGGGAGGAACTACAAAGAGCGCAGACCGAGATCCCGGACCTAAGCGAGATTGATGTTGTCCGTCACTATACGCGACTTTCCCAGTGGAATTTCGGTGTGGACACTGGAATGTATCCCCTGGGATCTTGCACCATGAAATATAATCCTAAGGTCAATGAGGCCATGGCAGCGTTGAGCGGGTTTTCAGAGGCTCATCCTCTTCTGCCTCCGTCGCTGAGCCAAGGAGCCTTGAGGTTGATGTATGATCTACAGAACATGCTGGCAGAAATTACAGGCCTGGATGCTGTCACATTACAGCCTGCTGCTGGGGCGCACGGGGAACTTACAGGTATGTTGCTTATGCATGCGTACCTTGAGAGCAAAGGAGAGCGTCGGACAAAGATCCTTATTCCTGATACAGCGCACGGGACCAATCCTGCCAGCGCTGCCCTTTGTGGATTCAGACCAGTTGTCATAAGGTCCGGAGAGGATGGAATAATTGGGCCCGATGTAGTGGCCGATTTGATGGATGAGCAGACAGCAGGGATTATGGTCACCAATCCCAACACCTTGGGACTTTTTGAGGCAAACATACGCGATATCGCAGACATCATCCATTCAAATGGAGGGCAGGTCTATTGCGATGGGGCCAATATGAATGCGATCATGGGAATAGGGGACATAGGCGCCATGGGCGTAGATATACTTCACCTGAATCTACACAAGACATTTTCCACACCACATGGTGGCGGGGGGCCGGGGTCTGGTCCTGTGTGCGTAAGAGGCCACCTAGAGCGTTTTTTGCCTATCCCCAGGATCGTGGAAAACAATGGATCATTTGAGTTGAGCGAAGACTACCCAGAGTCGATTGGAAGGCTCCATGCCTTTTATGGCAATTTTGGTGTGATGATCAAGGCCTATTGCTATATCCTCACTATGGGCGCCGAAGGACTTAAAAGGGCAAGCGAACTTGCTGTCCTCAATGCCAACTACATCAGGGAGAGCCTTAAAGAGGTTCTCCACCTGCCCTATGACAGGCCTTGCATGCACGAATGTGTTTTTTCAGATAAACTCCAGAGACCTTACAAGGTGAGTACGCTAGATATGGCCAAGCGCTTGATCGATTACGGGTATCATCCTCCCACCATTTATTTTCCCCTGGTCGTCAATGGAGCCATAATGATCGAGCCCACAGAAACCGAATCCAGAGAAGAGATCGACGGCTTCATAGAATCTCTCAAGGCCATCGTGAAAGAGGCAGAACAAGACCCTCAACTGCTCTACGATGCCCCGCACAACACAAAGGTCGTACGACTCGACGAGGTGAGGGCTGCGAGAAAACCATGCCTGGCAGGATGACAAAATCTAATAGAAAGGCCAAAAGTCAACAATGCCTTTTTATCTCTTTGCCGGTTTCCCCTTACAAAGAGGTCTGGAAGCTCCAGAGGAAAATTGTTGAAGCCAAGGTACAAGGCCGATTGGACGAGGACGTGATTCTAGCTCTGGAGCATGAGCCGGTATTTACACTTGGAAGAAGGGGTAACAAAGAAAATCTGTTATTACCAGAAGAGCTCCTTGCAGAGAAGGGGATTGATGTTGTCCATGTGGAGAGAGGCGGAGACGTGACATACCATGGCCCCGGCCAACTGGTGGTATATCCCATAGTTGATCTGAGCCGGACTGCTCTGGGGGTCGTAGATTTTGTGGAGGAGCTTGAGGAGGTAATGATTCGCATTGCTGCGGATTTTGATGTCCGTGCCGAGCGCAATCCCAAGAACAGGGGAGTATGGGTTGGGGCCAAGAAGCTGGGGAGCGTAGGTATAGCCATCAGGCATGGAATCACCTACCATGGCCTCGCTCAAAACATCTGTAATTCCTTGGCCCCCTTTTCATGGATTAATCCTTGTGGGCTTCAGAACACCATGATGACCAGTATTTCAATGGAATCGGGCCGAATGATCGATATGGAGGAGGCCCGAGCTTCCATGTCCCAGCATATCGAAGAAGTCTTCTCCATCAGGCCGAAGCATGTGAGCCCTAGCGTAATTTACCACAGGCTGGGGATGAAGAGAGAAAGAAAGCCAGCTTGGCTGAGGATACGGCTGCCCAGTGGACCAGTATTTGGCAAGACCCGGGCTTTGCTCGCCGAGGCACGGCTTCATACCGTATGTGATGAGGCATTTTGCCCCAACAGGGCAAAGTGCTTCTCAGAGGGCACTGCAACCTTCTTGATACTTGGGGATCGATGTACACGGAACTGCGCATTTTGCGCTGTTAAAAGCGGCAGTCCCACGCCACCTGACCCGGAAGAACCTGCCAGGGTGGCAAAGGCTGCCGCTGCAATGGGCCTTGAATACGTAGTAGTGACATCCGTTACGCGCGACGACCTGCCCGACAGCGGGGCAGATCAGTTTTGTCAGGTAGTCGAAGAAATAAGGAAAACTCTACCACAAGCCGGGATCGAACTGCTGGTGCCGGACTTTCAAGGTAATAAAGAGGCTATTGCTAAGGTAACCAGCGCGAGACCCCACGTGCTGAATCATAACGTGGAGACTGTTCCCCGACTTTATACTTTTGTAAGACCTAAGGCAGACTACGGGAGGTCTCTTGAACTCCTTGCCAGAGTCAAGGGGGCTGGTAAGAACATCGTGACAAAGTCTGGATTGATGCTCGGGTTGGGAGAAAGAGATTACGAGGTGGAGAAGGTTCTGGAAGACCTTCTTGAAGCAGGTTGTGACATACTGACCCTGGGACAATATCTTCAGCCATCTTCGCAACATATTCGGGTTCAGCAATATGTCAGGCCTGAAGAATTTGACAGATGGAAACAGAAGGCCCTTTCCATGGGCTTCAAGGCAGTGGCTAGCGGTCCCCTGGTCAGAAGTTCATACGAGGCGAAAAGGTTGTATGAGCACGTAGTTTCACAAAGCGGGCCCAGGCTGCTTGCTCATGGAAATAGGCTATAAGGTTTTTTAGCTTAATGGCTGAATGGGCCGGCTGGTTGGCCTGGATTGCTCTAGAAATTACACCATACAGTTCTCTGGAGGGTTTCGGCCTGAGAGAGTACCTCGGACAGGGGTCCACCTTTTACCCTATCTCTACCTTCCTCCTTTGCCAGATACATGTAAGTGTCCGCGGCGTTGATCAACTGCTGCATACTTACGCATTCGTCCGCGATTGAGCGATCAAGACCTGTTACGCCAAAGCTTGCTGTAATAACTACGTCTCCATGAGGAGTTTCAGTTTTGGTCTGAGCAACCAGCTGTCTGATCCTTTCACCAAGGGCCATTGCGCCCTGCCAGGTCGTTTCAGGGAGGATCACGAGGAACTCTTCACCACCATATCTGGCTATCCAGTCTACATCTTTCCGGATCGTAGATGAGATGGTTTGGGCAAAAGATTTCAGGACAAGATCTCCGGCTTGATGACCGTAGACGTCATTAACTTTCTTGAAGTGGTCAATGTCGCACATGATCACTGACAACGGATGGTCATATCGTCTTGCTCTCTTGATTTCGTGCCTCAAGCGTTCCATCAAAAAGTGCCTGTTGTAACAGCCAGTTAGTGAGTCTGTAATGGAAAGCAGTCGGATCTCTTCATTGGCCTTTCTTAACGACCTCTCCAATTCAAGTATTCGGATTCCTGACTTGAGCCTGGCCTTTAGTTCAGGGAAATTGAAGGGTTTTGTGAGGTAGTCGTCAGCTCCAGCCTCCAGGCCCTCTATGTGGTCTTCTTTGGTATCTTTGGCAGTAAGTACTATAATAAACACGTACCCTGGAAGATCCATCGTTCTGATTTGTCGGCAGAGTTCAAGACCATCCATTCCGGGCATCATCCAATCTGTAATTACAATAGGAAAAAATTCCTTTTTGAGCTTTTCTAATGCCTCTTCTCCTGAAGAGGCTGATACAACTTTATATCCCCCTTTCTTGAGGGTTTTCTCCAGAAGTTTCCTGGATACAGGATTGTCCTCTACGATCAATATGGGATAGGAAGTTTCCACGGCCTTGGTAACCTCGTCCTGCCCTTTTTTTGTGCCTAAAGCCAGGTGTCTGGCCAAATGAACTCAGCTACTGTGAAAGCAAGAAGCCAGTAATTGTTCTAAGAAGCTATGGCAGCTACTTCATTGAGCTTAGTCTCAAGAGCTTCTATCTTTTCCTCGATACCTGCAAGTATTCCATCCCTTGCCTGCATTTCGGCTTGTCTGGCCACTTCAGACAGATCAGTTAAGCCGAGATTGGCTGCTGCCCCCTTTAACGAGTGTGCCGCCCTGGCAGCTTTGTCAGGATTGTTGGTGGCAACAGCGTCTTTCAACTTCTCCAGATCTTCTGTGCCAGATCCGATAAGCAGTTCCAGCAGTTCCAGGTAGTCTTCCTTATCGAGTCCAAGGTTTGAGGATAGTTCTTCCAGGTTCATGACCCCTCCCTGTTGATTACCCATTTGTTGACCATTTCAAATACGATTTCCCTCTTTATGGGTTTGGTTATGAAATCATCCATGCCAGCTTTGATGCATTGCTCTCTGTCACCTGGCATGGCATTGGCCGTCATCGCCACAATGGGTATATGGCCATTCGTTTTTGCGATGCTTTTCGCTTCATTCCGACGGATTGCTTTGGTAGCCGTGATTCCGTCCATCTCCGGCATTTGAACGTCCATGAATATGAGATTGTATTTATCAGGGCTGTCGCGCAATTTTTCTAGGACTTCCTTGCCGTTATTCGCGACCTCTACCTGATATCCGGCTTTGGTAAGCATGAGTTTTGCGAGCTTCTGGTTCACGGGGTTATCTTCGGCTAGCAATATATGGATAGATCGTTTCAGATCTTCCTGCACTGAATACTGGGTCATGATATTGCTTCTTTTCTTGCTTTCCCCCTGGAGTCCCTTTTCCGAGACACCAACCAGGGTTTCTGCCATTCGGAGGAGTTTTTCCCGACGTACTGGCTTTGTGAGGAAGCCATCGAACCCGGCCTGGCTACAGGATTTGGCTCCACCTGCGACCGAAGAGGAGAAGGCCAGCAATGGAATGTCGCGAAAGGGTTTAGAGGCGGCTCTGATGAGTCTGGCAACTTCGTAGCCAGTCATTCCAGGCATCTTTATGTCCATTATACAAAGATGGAATGGGTCGTTTTCTTCCCAGGCAGCCTCCAGGGCTGGAATCACCTGCTCTGGTTTGTCCAGGGCAAGGGTCCTCATTCCCGCCTTCTCCAGATCATGTGTGAGTATATCCAGGTTCGTTCGGTTATCGTCCACCAGAAGGACACGCTTGCCCGAGAGCGAAACGGGGACGATTCGCTCTGTCTCCTCAGCCTCAGATTTACGCATCCAAGCGACAAAATGAAAGATACTGCCTTTGCCTGGCTCGCTTTCCGCCCAAACGTCTCCTTCCATCAGGCTGGCAATTTTTTTGCAAATAACCAACCCAAGACCCGTTCCTCCGTATTTCCTCGTGGTAGAGCCATCAGCCTGCTGAAAGGGTTCAAAAATAATGGAAAGCTTGTCATGAGGGATTCCAATTCCTGTATCTCTCACCTTTGCATGCAGCTTTACTCTTTCGCCTGTGTCTTCTTCAACATCCAGGGATAGCTCGACCTCTCCTGATTCGG
Source organism: Desulfobacterales bacterium (assembly GCA_027024445.1). Taxonomy (GTDB): domain Bacteria; phylum Desulfobacterota; class DSM-4660; order Desulfatiglandales; family Desulfatiglandaceae; genus B111-G9. The sequence goes on along the minus strand of JALVSJ010000370.1, from coordinate 5,724 downwards.
TGAATTTTACCGCATTGCCAAGGAGGTTTATGAGCACCTGTCTGAAACGGTGCGGATCCCCCTTGATCTTCGCCGGTACGTCACTTCCAATTCTGCATAGCAACTCCACGGGCCGCCCGGAGATACGTGGCTTAACCAGGTCACAGACATCAAAGCAGAGGACTTCGGGGTCAAAATCAATTTCCTCCAGATCCATTTGACCCGCTTCAATCTTTGAGAAGTCCAGGATGTCGTTAATCAGTGAGAGCAGTGCTTCTCCACTCCGCTTGATGGTTTTTGCATAGTCTTCTTGCTCCTCGGTTAGGTCTGTATCAAGGAGCATATCAGTAAATCCAATAACCCCATTGAGAGGTGTTCTGATTTCATGACTCATATTTGCGAGGAATTCACTCTTGGCGAGGCTTGCCAGTTCGGCCTTTACAGCCATCTGATTGGCCCTCTCGATAGCGGCCTCCAGTTGGTCGTTTGTATTTTGCAGTTCTCTGAGGATTCGACGTTCCCTCTCTATTCGACCTATTTTGGCGTTAAGTTCGCGAATTTCAAACGGCTTGCTAATGAAGTCTGCGGCACCCTTTTCGATTATATCGCCAAAACCATACTCTCCAATGTGCCCGGTAGTTATGATGAATTGGAGATCCGGGAATATGTCTTTGGCTTTCTGCATAAGCTCAAGGCCACTCATTTCTGGCATATTTATGTCTGAGATTACGAGGTCAAATTTTTCCTTTTTCAGCAGTTCCAGGGCATCTTTTCCTGTGCTTGCTGTTTTGCATGTATAGCCGCTTCTTTCCAAAAGCCTTTTTGTACTGGTGAGAATAAACTCTTCGTCGTCAACAAGCAAGATGTGTTGAATTATTTTGGATGCCATGTTTTCTGGGCCCGACGGATACCTTTTTACCTTTCTGAAATGATATTTCGGCCCGGCAGGTCCCTTTTCTTCCCCAAAACCGAGCCGAAGGCCCTGAGTTTCAGACAAGATTGACCTGTAATCCGCGCCTTTCAAGGTTAATATCGGTCTTAACTGACAAATATTAAATTAAAATAACCGCGGACTTAAGGCAACGCGGAAAGGACTCAGAGAAAAGAAGTGATCTCAAGAGATTTTGTTTTGTGTGGAATCATGTATCCATGTATATTGTTAAGAAATCGAGGTGGCAACGGAGCAATGCGGCAGGAGACACTAGAAAAATTGATCAATGATCCCAGGTATCGAGATCATTTGATACAGTTTTCCCAGGGGGATGTACTTTGTATAGAAGGAGACGATTCCCAGGACCTGTGCATACTTGTATCGGGGGTCCTGGAGGTATTCAAGGGAGGCACCAAGATACAGGAAATAGATCGCCCCGGATCCATAATCGGAGAGATATCATATTTGCTGGGAGTCCGGAGACCTGCTACGGTTCGGGCGCGCAGTGACGGCAAGGCCCTGATTATCCCCAAAGAAAGGGTCCCCGAGTTCCTTGATGCATGTCCTGATGTGTTATGGCAGATACCCCGAACCCTGGCCAGGAGAGTAGAAGAGGTCAGTCAGGTTCTCTATGGTATGAAGCAACTATGCGATCAATTGCCCGATGCGGTAGTAATAACGGACAGTGAAGGAAAGATAATAAGCTGGAACAAGAGGGCAGAAGATCTATACGGCCGGGACTGGGATAAGATGCACCATGCCCCTGCGCGTGAAATATACGAAGACAAAAGTGAATTCGATAGCCTGCTAAATATTACTCTATCCAGCGGTGAGGCCCAGGAAAAAGCCCTGACTGTGAGACATCCTGAAAAAGGACAAGTTGTGGTCTCTACGAGGGCAAACCTTCTCTATGATGCTCAGCACAAACTCCAGGGAATCGTGCTGGTGGGGAGGGAAGTGACCAACTCATTTGGTCGGCCTGTAAAGCACGGGGGCCCAAGGCGTCTGTTTATTACATTGGTCATATCCTCTATCGTCGTGGCCATAGGTATAGCCCTGCTCTATTGGGTGCTCCTGAGATCTCCCACACCGACTCTAAAGACGGATGTCCATCTTCAGCAGCTTATACAGAGAGATCGAGACGCTGTGGAGTCCATGCTGGGAGATTTAGTGGCCAGGAGGGATATGGTGGCGATAAGTAAAGCGCTGGCAGAGTTCGTAAACAGGCAGTTGAAGAATCACCCAGGACTTTACAGGGATATAGTAGTCCTTGATGACGCAAAAGGTGTGATAGGCTCACTGAGCACAGTCCAACAAAACGCAGTAAGCCCTTCAATAGGCACCAAGTATAGCAACATTAACTTTTATAAAGCTCCGGGATCGACCCACTACATCCTGATCTTTTACCAGAAGGACAAACAACACCCCATGGGCCGCAAGTGCGTGGCAATAGGCTTTAGAATCAAAAGGAAGGGGCAGCAGGTGGGGTGGCTGATATTTCAAATGAATATGAAGTTTTTGAAAAACCACTATGGAGTAAACGAGTCTAGCTTACGCCGACTTAAATTTAGGTCCTTACAGGGCAATTAATGTCCATTTACGGATCTCGCATTCCTCTTACTCTTGAGGCTTGTCTACTTCAGCCAGGCACATGGGGTCTATGGACCAGGATGAATCAGGGAATGTGACATGGGCGCAAAAAGTGAGACACAATCGCGTAGTGAAATGGAGGAGATGTCCCCTTCGTTTGAGTTGACCAAGGTGGGGGACAGGGCCTATGAACTACGTTTTTCCGGATGCATGGACCATACGTGTGCCGGAGAGATGTTTATGCAGATTACCTCGGAAATAAAGAGGCTCAGGCCAGGGAAAGTTCGAATAGATTTGAGGAGGGTTAAGGAGTTACAGGACTTTGGTCTGGCGGTTATCCTGGAATTGAGGAATCTAGTGGGTAGCTGGTCAGGGGAACTGGAGATAGCGGGGGCCTCCGGAGCAGTGGAAGAGTCCCTGCGGATACTGTCTGTCGATGACTATGAAGGGTTGCGTCGCTATGCGCAAAAAGACAGAACAGGGGTAATCACTCGATTCGGTGAAGCATTCACAGGCCAGATGCAGCAAATGGGGCACCTGGTATCCTTTGCCGGAGCGATGGTGATTGGACTGTTCAAGTCGCTTTTCCATCCAAGGAGCTATTGGATAAGGGACACAGTGGTTTCCATCGAGAGGGTAGGGGTTGATGCCATCCCGATCGTGGGGCTCATAAGCTTCCTTTTAGGGCTAATAATGGCTTTCATGTCCTCTGTGCAGCTCAGAGAGTTCGGGGCGAATATCTATGTGGCTTCCCTGGTGGCCCTCGCCATGGTAAGGGAATTGGGACCGATTATTACGGCTGTTCTTGTAGCTGGCCGGTCAGGGTCTTCGTTTGCAGCCGAGATTGGAACCATGAAGATATCTGACGAAGTGGACGCCCTTTTTACCATGGGACTTGAGCCAACACAATTTCTGGTGGTTCCCAGGCTCGTGGCCTCAGTCATAGCCTTGCCCATTCTTACTCTCCTGTGTGACCTGTTCGCCATTGCGGGGGGGCTGCTTGTAGGGGTGGTGATGCTTGACCTCACATTATCAGGTTACATGCAACAGACCTTTGAGGCCATAACCAGTCATGATATTCTGTGGAGTCTATTCAAGGCGGTTTGTTTTGGTATGTTAATATGCTGGATAAGCTGTTACAGGGGATTTCGTGCCAGGGGCGGGCCGGAAGCAGTGGGAAGAGCCACTACCTCGGCCGTTGTCAGCAGTATTTTCCTGATAATCCTGGCTGATTCCATTTTTGCAATACTTCTTACATACTGGGGATAAAGTTACTGTACCATGCAAGATTCTATGATAAGGGTTAAGAATCTCACTGTGGCATATGGAAACAGGACCATACTTGATAAGGTCACACTGGATGTCTATGAGGGTGAGATACTGGCAATACTGGGTGAGAGCGGTTGTGGTAAGAGTACCTTAATGAGGCATATGATAGGGCTACAAAGGCCAACACGTGGCGAAGTATTGATCGAAGGACGACCGCTCTTGAGCTCAGATGGGGTAATCAACTCAGAGATACTGAGGAAGATTGGTGTGCTTTTTCAGGGAGGGGCCCTGTTCGGCTCCATGACATTACTTGAAAATGTGGCACTACCGATACGGTTTTATACAAATTTGCCCGATGAAGCCGTGAATGCATTGGCAAGGCTTAAACTCCGCATGGTGAAACTAAACGGTTATGAAGACTACTATCCGAACCAGATCTCCGGAGGGATGAAAAAGCGGGCAGCCCTGGCCAGAGCCATGGCGCTCAATCCAAGGATACTGTTTTTTGATGAGCCATCAGCAGGTCTGGACCCGATCAGCACTGCTGAGCTTGATGAACTCATTATAAACGTGAATCGCAAGTTTGGCACTACCATAATAATGGTGACGCATGATTTACAGACTGTGCTGACGGTGGCAAGCCGGGTCATCCTGCTTGACAAACGACGCAAGGGTATCCTGGCTGAGGGCAGTCCAAGGTTTTTGAAAGAACACAGCCGAAACAGTGTAGTGCGAAGGTTCTTTGATTCCTTCACTTGCGCGGGTGAGAGGACTGTGGAGGTGGCGGCCTAGTATGGGTAAGGGTACAAAGTTCATTGTGGGCCTGTTTGTGTTGGGAGGCACAGCAATGGCCGCTGCGCTCTTGATTTTTCTGGGCGCGACACACGTGTTGCAGAAAGGTAAGTACTATGTCACGTATTTTGATGAGTCGGTCCAGGGGTTAATGAAGGACTCGCCGGTAAAATATAGAGGTGTCCCCATAGGCAGAGTTAATGACATAAGGATTGCCCCTGACGGCAGATTGATTGAGGTCGTCCTCAAAATTGACCCACATATGAGATTGGGTCCAAGGACCACAGCGCAACTAAAAGCTATAGGCATCACTGGTACCGTGTTCGTGGAGCTAGACAGAAGGGGTGAATCAGAGCCTGATCTGTCTCCTTCCATTACCTTCCCGGCACCCTATCCAGTTATTGGCTCAAAGCCCTCAGAGACGAAGATCCTACTGAGTGGGGTCACAGAGGTCTTGAAAAATTTGGAGACCCTGGACTTGAAAGGTGTTATGGGAAAAATGACAGAGCTCCTTGATACCGTAAACAGTAAAGTAGCTGATGTGGACCTAAAG
>JALVSJ010000370.1:0-600 GCA_027024445.1 Desulfobacterales bacterium | reverse complement strand
CTATTCAAAATGCTGAATACGACGGACCAAGATGTGAGGGGTATTCTGGCAGAGAATCGCCAGCCTTTGAAAGAAGCAATGGCTCAATTGAAGATTTCAATCAAATCTGCAAATGGGCTTATGAAAGAAGTTAATGCTGTGTCTACCAAGACTGATGCAAGAATGGAAGGCATGTACCAGAGGCTGCAAAGTCTCGCTGAACAACTCGAGGCTGTCGCAGAGAGTGCGCAGAGGCTCCTTGAGCTCATATCGGAGCAGCCATCGTTACTGTTATTCAGCAAACCGAAGGCATCGACTTTCAGCAAGCAGAGGCCTGAGAAATGAAATTGCGAATCAGGGTGCTACATAAAGCGTCTGCTACGTTGCTCGCTACAGCCATATTTTCATTGTTGGCATGTGCCCTTCCCGGTGGGCAAGCGCCTGGTCTTCACTATTACGTCCTCAGCTATGACCTGCCTGGGGCAAGGACGGAGCACCCATTTAAAGGATCAATAAAGGTATGGCGCATACAGGTCTATAAACCGTTCAACACTAACAAGATCATATACCGCACCAGTCCATACCAGTTTGAACCCACCCTGTACCATGTGTGGGCTGCAA
>JALVSJ010000369.1:3467-4091 GCA_027024445.1 Desulfobacterales bacterium | reverse complement strand
CGAGGTCGGTAAATGGTTGGAACGAGTTGTAGTGGGGTACTACCAATATCATGGGATACCAGGGAACTGGGATGCCATGAAAACGTTCCGCGAAGAGGTAATCCGGTACTGGTTGAAAGTGCTCAGGCGCCGGGGGCAGAAGCGGCGAATGAACTGGCAGAGGTATGGCCCCATAGTCCAACGCTGGATCCCAAGGCCCGCTCTCACGCATCCTCATCCAAATGTGCGCTTTGACGCCAAACACCCGAGGTAGGAGCCCAGTGCGTTAGTAGCGCTCGCTGGGATCTGTGCGGGGGGCCATCCGAAAGGGTGGGTCCTACCGCGACCAGCAAAACTACCATTTAGAGATGAGACTAGGGAAATCGAAACCATCTGCATGAATCACACATTTTTATTCAGTATGGGCAGACTATGGTTAGAACCTCCACAATCGAAACCACTAGCGAATCGTTCAGATTTTCTTGACCTCGTTGGCCTTTTTAGTATGATTTGCACACCCATTTAATTATTATTTGGACAAGATTTCTAAAAAGAACTCTTTCCCCGTCTTCATGCTTGGTAATATTGAGCCAATACCAGAAATCACAAGCGGAACGTTGATATGAGAAATAAATCATTGTATAC
>JALVSJ010000369.1:0-3457 GCA_027024445.1 Desulfobacterales bacterium | reverse complement strand
ACCTATTTGGGCGCGAAGCGTTACGTTTTTGACAATCGTGCATCTATGGATCAAGCGCAAGAGCATTCCAGCCCGCATAGCTGCCCAAGTGTGGAAATTTCGAAAGGAGAGGGTTGACGAATGCATGCCTTCTGGCCGAAGAGGTGATAGTTTCACTAATACATCCAGTGACATCCAAGGGTTAACATTTTGAGTGTGTTAGCATGAGTGGGCAAGAACAAGGTACCATGCGGCACAAGCACACATGCAGTTCACACTATGTCTCCAAGGGCACCCCGTTTCTGGAGGGAATTCTGACCACAAAAAGTTTATCATTTAATTTAGCGTTTGATTACCTGGCTAAGCAACTACTTAGGGTATATGGTTAAACGCCGGACGTGTGGTTCGCGTGGAAAAGCCGTGGTCTCATTGGATTACAGGTTATTCACCTCCCCGCGGAGGCTGGATCACGGAACGTATTTGAGACGTCAACGTGTCAGGTTTCAGGGGGGACTCGGGCCGAACTTTTACATGACCCAGGTTGGAGGTCCATGTGCATAAAGCTCAGCGAGTATTCAGGTCAGTTGCTGGAACGTACCCGTGAGAGGGCATGTGATAATATTTATCCCCAATCTTATTTTTCCAAATGGAAAGTTTCTTTGAAATTTAAAATGGAACGCCGAAAACCTAAGAAAACTCTTACAGATGACTATTTTTTGCCTCGCGATTTCGAAATCGTGCAGCCTATTTACGACTTGGCTTTTCTCTTGAAGATTAACGGTTCTCATAAAAAGAGTTCTGTGCCTAAATATCGGGTTTTCTCGTTAAAAACAGCAGCTCACAGCCTCGATGGATATTCATCGGCAATCTGCAAATGGCTTAACGGAGACTTCGGTGATAACGATCTTGATTATGTCCCTTCTGCCAGGATTAGAGAGCTGCTAACATCCATTAGAGACACCGGAACATTTGAGGAATTGAAAGGATTGTTGTCCCCTGGAGTCGAGGCCTGTTTGCGCCTGAGGTCAATTCGAGGCATTGGGTCAAGCCTGTTAGGAGAATTTTTGAAAAAAGGGGCAAATCCCTCTGATGAATTACTTACCGTGAGTGCAAAGCGAAGTGGAATACCGCAAGATGAAATTTTAGCGCTTTTTCAAGGGAGGTTACACAGACAATGGCAAGCCCCTCATGTTGTACCCCCATTGCTTCGTTTTCTCAAATGGGTTGAGGACCTGTCAGGTAGAAGACATAAATGGAAGATAATTGGGATTAAAGACGGCATTTCGCCTGTAAAAGATGGGTTCAAGGTGTATATGCTTTCGGAAAATATTGAGTCGGCCTACAAATTCTTTAAACAAGCGGTTCAAAAGGATCCTTTTTTTACTTTAAAGGAACATTTTGAACAGTATTTTGTCATCCAGCACCAGATGGGGTGGCTTTTTGAAATATCATCGAAAGGAAACGCAGTAAACGGAAGATATCTTGAAGAATTAATTGCAGACCTTGATCCTCTGGCAAGCGAGCTACCAAATTTTTTGAAATCAGACTTGCATATTCATACTACATGGTCAGATGGCATTGCACTACCTGTAGCCATGGCCGAAGCTGCAGCAAAGAAAGGCCTGGAATACATCGCTGTTACTGAACACAGTCGTTCTTCCAAACTTCAGCGAGGCCTGACGCCATCTTCTTGGCTGCGGCAGGCCATGTCCATATCCCGCTTGAGGCGTAAACGCCAGTTGCTCCATGGCATGGAAGTCGATATCCTTCATGGTGGTGATTTGGACATGCCGCAAGGGATCCTTTGTGGGATGGATTTGGTTGTGGCATCAGTTCACTCTAATTGGACTGGTAGCGAAGAATCAAACACTATTAGGATTATTAAGGCGATTGAAAGCGGCTATGTCGATGTAATTGGGCATCCAACTTCCGCTTTGCTGGGTCGTCCGGGTGAACCCGCATATGTTCGGCCACCCGTCAAACTCGACTGGGATTCTGTCTTCGAATGTTGCTCAAAATGGCACGTAGCTTTGGAAATCAATTGTTTCCCGTCCAGGCTGGACTTGTCACCCGAGTTAACCAAGAAGGCCGTCGAGGCCGGTTGCTGGATCTCGCTAGGCACGGATTCGCACTCACGTTTTCACATGGATGTTCTGAAATTCGGTGTTGAAATCTGCAATAAAGCTAGGGTTCATAATAACATATTGAATTCCCTGTCATTTACAGAAATGCGGGAATGGTTGAGCGAGGCTCGGAAGATTCGGAATCAAAGGAGCCGAACGAAGCGTAATGAGATGCAAACAGAAATGTTTGCACTGCAACAGCCGCATTCAAAAAAGAGGTCTGCGCTCATAGCCCGGCTGAATGAACGTCCCAGAGTCCCTGAAGGGTCAACTGTTGTAGGTATTGATCTTACAGATGGCAAAACCAAAAAGACAGGGGTGGCCTTGTTGTCTGGTATGAATGTCGAGACTACATCACTGCTCACTGATGAAGAGCTGCTGCAGTATATCAAAGAGAGGAGGCCAGCAATAGTGAGTATTGATTCCCCCCTGGGTTTGCCAGGAGGTGGCAAAGATATTATACCCGAAGCCGGAATTGTTAGAGTTGCCGAACGTCATCTGTCGAGTGTGGGCATTCCTTCATATCCTGCTCTAATCAATTCAATGGAGGGTCTCACCTTAAGGGGTATTCGCCTTCGCAAAATGATAGAGTCCCTGGATGAACCGCCTGTCGTGATAGAATCCTATCCCGGTGCTGCACAAGACCTCTTATGTATACCCCGTAAGCAGAGAGGACTTAGTCTGCTTCGAGAAGGATTAAGAGAGCTTGGCCTTCGTGGCCAGGGCCTTTCAACAAAGTCGCATGACGAAATGGATGCTATCACTTCTGCCATTGTAGGCCGGTTTTATGAGGCTGGCCAGTATGAACCGATGGGGATTCAATCTGAAGCTCAATTAGTTGTTCCAGTAACTCCAGTGCTCACGTTCGACACATTTCCAATTATCTGTATTGCTGGGAAGACTGGGTCGGGTAAGTCTGTCGTCAGCAGATACCTTGCCCTATATTATGGCTTCAAATGGATTAAGACCCGGGAGATTATCCATGATTTAATTGCTGAGGACTTTGGAGGCATTAGTTCTCAAAGGCTAAAACTCAAAAAAGATACTCCTGTTGAAGAAAGCCACCTCAGAGACTTCGGCAAAATCATTATGGAAGAATATAATCAAGACCCTTTGAGAGAGAGGCTTACAAACCAAATATCGAAAATCAAGGGCGCCGTTGTTGTGGACTCAATAAGAAGCCCCGAGGATTTGGATGCCTCTTATCTTGAGGATCGAGAGATCTTTATCTGGTATGTTTATTGTCCTGATTCTATAATACGTGATCGTTGGGTCAATTCAAAGGGTAGAGATCGAAATGATCTTCTTCCTTATGAGGATATTGACCGCAACGCCGATGCTATGAAAGAGCATGC